>NZ_CAMHZG010000012.1:0-48509 GCF_946190115.1 Streptococcus mitis
GGCGATTAGGAAATTCGCCATAGCGATTTCCGTAACGAGAGGAGACTGTTTCACAGTCCCTAGCCTTAATCGAATTGTGACATGAGGAGGTAAAAACGATATCTTTTTACCGACGAATTAACAAGGCGATTAGGAAATTCGCCATAGCGATTTCCGTAACGAGAGGAGACTGTTTCACAGTCCCTAGCCTTAATCGAATTGAGCTTGCACGAATGCTAGAGCACCTTTTCCATCACGAGTTAATTTGATGTATTGAGCGCCTTCTGTCTTGGCAAGTTTAATACCGAGTTTATCTGTTTCTGCTTTCATATCTTCAAAGTTTGAAGCAACTTGAGGGGCAAGGATAACCAAATCAAACTCTGGTAACATTTCACGGTGAGCACCATAGCCACCTGCTGCTGCTTTCACAGGAACATTGTATTCTGCAGCTGCCTTGTTCAAAGCATTTGCAAGGAGACCACTTGTACCTCCACCAGCACAGAGAACGAGGACATTTGTTTCTTCAGTGATGGTGTTTTGTGCTGCTTCTACACCAGCTTTTTCAAGAATAGCATCCGCTTTTGCAGTGTTGAAGTTTGCAGCAACTTTTTCTTTCAATTCATCATTAGACTTACCTGAACGCTCTTCTTCTAGAATTTGTTCATCATAGACCTTAAGGAATGGATAGTAAATGGCAACGTCAACCACGATTAGAAGGGCAGCAAGAATGAATGATAGAACTTGGAAGTTAGTACCAAGAACTAGACCTAGTGGAGCTGGGGTTGTCCATGGTAGATTAGCAGTAAATGAATTCATTCCAAGAGTTTCAATAAAGAATTTGAAGATCCAAACGTTTGCGATTGGAGCAAAGATAAATGGAATGAAGAAGATTGGATTCAAAACAAGAGGTGCACCAAACAAGATTGGTTCATTTACACCAAAGAAAGTTGGAACTACTGAAGCGCGTCCGATTGCACGGTTACGTTTAGATTTTGTTAACCACATGAACATGAATGGAACAACCAGTGTCGCACCAGTACCACCCATGGTAACGATAAACATTTGTGTACCAGAAGTAAGAATCTTGTCAGCGTGCATACCTTGTTGGAGAAGGTTCAAGTTGACTTCGGCATTTGCATATGTAATTGCTGCGATAGCAGGCTCAACAATAGATGGACCGTGAATACCCACAAACCAGAAGAAGGCAAAGGCACCAAAGATAATGGTAATACCAAGATAGCCATCAGCTGCAGAGAATAATGGAGCAAAGAATTTACCGATTGATTCAGCTACGCTTGCCCCCACAAAATGACGAGCTAGTAAATCAAGAATATAAAGAGAAACAACAGATAGAGTGAATGGAATCACATCTTTAAAGACTTGTGAAATATTTGGTGGAACTTCGTCAGGCATACGAATGGTAACGTTGTTCTTAACACAGACCTTATAGATAGCTACGGTAACAAAGGCAGCAAGGAAGGCTGAAAGCAAACCTTTTGTCCCCAAGAATCCAGTAGCTAGACCATTTTCGATAGGATCAGCTGCCAACATCAACAAACCAACAATTGCTGCTAACAATGTTGACATATAGTTGATTTGATTGGTTTTCTCCATGCTACGGTTTACTGAGTCGGTCAGTGATTTAGCTGTTGTACCAGCTACCAAGAGAGCTAGAATCCCCATTGAATAGCTATAAGGTTTCATGAGGAGATTAACAACATCATCAGACCATTTAAAGCCCCATGAGTTTGGTACAAAAGCAATCAAGATAAAGATACTTGAGAAGAGAATAACAGGCATACCTGCGATAAATCCATCCCGAATAGCGCGAAGATAGATATTACGAGATAATTTCTCAAAGAAAGGTTTTCCTTTCTCAATAAATGCAATTAGTTTGTTCATTATTTAACTCCTCTCTTATAAAGTTCGATTAAGTGGTGCATCAAATCTTTTAACAAGACAGTTGTCATCAAGTGGTCTTGGCCATGCATCATGGTTACACTATAAGCTAAGTCCTCACCAGAAGCTTCCTTAGTCAATAGACTTGTTTGCGCGTGGTGAGCCTCTGCGATACAACTACTAGCTTCCTCTACCAGAGCGTCCGCTTTTTCAAAATCACCAGCTTCAGCAGCCTTCAAGGCTTCCAATAGTTTTGAACGAGCATCGCCAGCATAGGCTACGATTTCAAAACCTAACAATGTTACTTCTTCTCTATTCATGATAGAATTCTCCTTATGTATTTTTAATTAAATTTTTATGACAATAAACGTTGGATATGTAGAACTAGATAAACTCGTTCACTTTTATACAAATCTAGACCCGTATGTTGCGTAATCACATCATAGATTTTGGAACCAATCTCGAACGCTTTTGGATAGGATTGTTTGATGTGGTCTTCCATATCCAGAAGTGATTGGTTATCATCTCTAGATCTGTCTAAATAATCCAAGAAATAATTCAAATGGATCATAAAGCGATCATAGAAATGGTTATTCTCTTTGGTTCGCTGAATTGCATAGTCCGTTAAAACTTCTTCAACATTCCTCAGAATTTCTTTCCTCTTATCAATCGACTCCACAAGTTCCACTTCATTTTCACCTTCGGCATTAATGAAATGATAAGCAATCCGAATAATTTCGTCCTCAGGAAAATGATCCGCTAGCTTCTGGCTGTAAATTTCAAATGCTTCATTTGCGATTTGAAAAGCGACAGGATACTTAGTAGAAATATCTGGCAGATTACTATCCTTGTACCTTCCTTGTGCTAGAGCTTGGTAAGAACAGTAAATATGATCTGTCAAGGTTACGTAGAGATACTCTTGAATCGGATAATGATATTTCTTTGATAGCTTATCAATGATTTCATAAGTCACTGTGATAAAATCAAGCGGAACATCTTTGAGGAGAGCCATAAAGTTTTCTCTTGACTCTTCGGTCTTCATCCGAAAGATTTTCTCAACCTGCTGTTCAGCAATCAAATCCCCCTTCTTCTTTCCAAATGTAATCCCCTTACCAATCACAATCACTTCTTCTCCCTTATCATTTCTTACAAGCGAGACATTGTGATTCATTGGATTTAGAATTCGATACATGTCAACCTCCTTTTATATCTTAAAGGTATATGAGTACAAAAAATGACCACAAATGAACTAGAAAATCAGCCGATTTCTAATTCACCTGTGATCATGCCTAATATTACTTAGTAACACTCACCTTGTATTAACTTGTGATTTAAGTATAGCACAAGTAAGTTATTTTGTAAACCTTTACATGAAACTTTTTTTACTTTATTTGAGCATATTTTATCAAAAAAATAAAACAGTAAACAAAATTAGAAAACAAGTGTTTATAGCGCAGAAAATTTCATCTCAGTTCAAAAACAAGTGTACTAATAACTCTATATTTTTTTGAAAGCTCCAAACCAAAATCCATTATTCCTAATAAACAACTCATCACCAAAAGCTCTATTATGTTTTGAACCGATTTCTAATTTTACAAGACGCATAGGAGCCAATAATTCAATTAACTCACTTTCTGTATAAACTCTTTCTAACATTGAATCTAGTTTTCTACGTATATAACCTTTTTCTAGTAAAGAATTATCAGGAATTGCATCTCGGAAAATTCCATCTTTCCGTGGACAATAAAAATAATACATTCCTCCTGTTTTCAACATCCTTTTCACCTCTGAAAAATAGTTCTGTCTATCTTTTTCATCCACTATAAATGTAATCGCAGACATTATATCAAATATAGAATCGAAATGGTTGTCAGGAAAATCTAAACCTTTACCTACATCTGTCTGTGTTATATGACAATTTAATTGTGGAAATGACTTAGTCAATAATCGTTTTGCACTATCAGCGGCCTCTTTTGTTAAATCTACACCACAATAAGTATCCGCATAATGATTTTCAATTAAATAGTAAAGATTCCTTCCAAAACCACAACCAACTTCTAATACCCTGCACTCATCGTTTTGAGTAACGATTTGATTTCTCAAAGAAAAAATCTTTTGAACTGCATCATTAGGAACTAAGCGTGTCTCTGTTTTTGATGATTGGGCGTGTAATTCTTCCCATTTCTTGTGATTATCTTCATTTAAAACAAATGTATCCATTGAACTCTCCATATCTCATTATCGTTTCTACATGATGAAATCCAGCACTCTTTAACATTTCTTTATTTTCAGCATGAGTGTGGTTAATCATAACTCCCTCCAAGCTCAATTGCTTAGATAGAATTTCTTCTGGACTAAATCCATGTTCTTGCTTGAATTTAATATAATTGGAAACTATCAACTTATTTACCTTCGGATCTGTCATGATTTCTTTCTCAAATAGAATAAACGCTCCACCTTCAACTAACGATTCATGTATTTTTGATAAAATCTTTATTCTCTTGTCTGGGAGAATAAACTGAAGGAAATAATAGCTAATAATTAAATCGCTGGGTTCTAACCTGGCTTCCTCCACGGAGCTTGTTATAAATTCAAGCTCAGGAAATTTTGATTGTGCCACCTGATTCATTTCTGGAATCTCTTCTATCCCGATAAAACGAACTTCTTTTTTAGACTTGTGACGCTGGTATAATTTACCAATCAAATTACCCGTTGCAGAGCCTAGCTCATAACATAAGGAATGGTCACGAATAAAAAAATCGCTTAGATGACAAACAAGGTCATGTCCTTCATCATATAAAGGAATGGATTGTCTAACATGCTCATCAAAATGTTGAGCTACACCATTACCAAAACTCCATTGTGTTCCATTTTGAATAACAATATCATTTCCAACTTCCATAAACTACTCCTCTTCTCCCTTGACTTTCCAGTTTACTAATACCAATGCTAACACAACCATCGAACCACCAAGAACCAAATTCAATGTAAACGGCTCATGTAAGCCCATAATAGAAAAGATAGTTGAAAATACTGGAACTAAAAACAAGAAACTGCTAGCTACTGTTGCTCCCCTTTGTCCTAGACTATAAAACCACAGTCCAAACGAACCAACAGACGCAGGAATAATTAACCATATAAACCAAACCCAGCCCCAAAATCCTAAATTTAGAAAGTTATAACTTTCATGCACAGGTATTGAGAATATGTAAAGGAATACCCCACCTAATAACAATTGCCAAGCTGTAAATATCCATGGACCGTTATCAAAAGGAATTTTCTTGGTGACAACTGTATTGACCGACCAACAAAATGAACCAAGTAAAGCAAACAAAGCACCTAAACTAAACGCAGATACATCTAGTCCTATACAAGTAACAACTCCAGCCACACCTAATATTAATGCACTTATCTTCTGAATAGTCAATATATCTTTTAACAAAAAATGTGCTAAGAAAGCTAACCAAAGAGGATTCGTAAATAAGATAATGGAAGACATCGATGATGATACATCATGAGCTAGGGCAAGATTAAGAAATCCCATGGTTCCAGCTGTCTGTAAAATCCCGATAGTCACAACCAATATAAACCCCTTTATCTTACTACCTTGACTTTTAGGGATGATAGTCCCTCCCTTGCCAAATAAAAACGATAATACTAACATCACTAACCCAGCAATAATAAATCGAACACCCCCAAGTAATAATGGAGGAGTCTTTTCAACTACTATGAGATATTTCCCAGTTGGAAAAGACGACCCCATAAAAAGTGTGGTAAGTAATATAGAAATCAAAAAAATAAAATTTGAACCTCGTTTCATTTATTTCCCCTTCTTTTAAAAGATATTGATGATATTTTTTGTCTTTTATTCTACTCTTTTAAAAATGAATGTCAAGAGATTTATCAAAAAATTCCAAGATTATTTTTTTAAACTCCTATGTATTGAGAAAAAAACAAAAAAAGGCTATACTGGTAATTGTGGATAATGATTATCTTTTTATATGGAGGTACAAACATGCGATTGTCATCAGGTTGGGAACAGTCAGTCTATGTCTTACTCATGTTAGATCAGCTACCTGAAGGAAAGTATATCAATACAATTTCCTTGAGTGAACGGCTAGAAGTTTCAGATTCTTATTTGAAAAAAATTATAAAACTATTAGACAACGAAGGGTTGGTTAAATCCGTTAGAGGGAAAAATGGAGGCGTTGCTCTTTCTAAACCCCTCAGCCAAATCACCTTTTACGATGTATTTGTAGCTATAGAAGGAAAAAATCGAATCTTTGAAAGTCAAAATCTTCTAAAAAAATTCTTAGGCAACGAGGAAAGTAAAAAGGCTAAAAGATGCGTTGTAACCAACTCTCTTGATATTATTGAAAACACTTTAGTTGCAACCCTGACTTCTATTACACTCAGCCAGGTAGCCCATCAATCTGAGATTAACTATGATTTAACCGATATCAGAAATTGGGTCAATAAATGCCAAAACTAGCTGGAGAAAAAATTTTTCAGCTAGTTTTTATGAATCCTTGACAAATAATTTTACAAGGACTATACTATATTTGAAGACATAATATATCTTCTATATCGTCAACAATGATCTTTCATTGCATGCTTTTGGATAGCTAAAGAAAGAAGGTTCTTATGAAAGTTATTTTAGCTACTGACCAAGATGGTTTCCAACTGAAAGAAACCGTCAAACACTATCTGCTTCATTCTGGTTATGAAGTAATTGATCTCAACTCTACACAAGGTTCTGAGGATTTCGTTGATTCTACTGTCAATGCTATTACAGAGTTTAGAAAATATAAGCAAGCTCGCGCTATTCTTTTTGACAAGTTTGGACATTCTTTTATGCCTGCTAATAAGTTTAAAGGTATTATCTGCGCCGCTATTTCCGATGAACACTCTGCCATGATGACTATTCGACACAATTCTACTCCAATCATTACAATTGGTTCTGGAATTACAGGTGATATTTTAGCAGTTGAAATAGTCAAAACCTTTCTTGAGCACAACTATGATGCTGGCCGTCACCAAGTTCGCATTGATATGCTGAACAAGCTCTGCTAGGAGGTATTCCCATGAAAATAGCTCTCGGTTGTGATCACATTGTAACAGATGTGAAGATGAAGATTTCAAAACACCTAAAAGAACAAGGTCATGAAATCATTGATGTTGGTACTTATGATTTCGTCCGTACCCACTATCCTATTTATGGTCGCTTAATTGCAGAGGAAGTCGTCAATGGACGGGCTGACTTTGGAGTTGCCCTGTGCGGTACAGGTGTTGGAATTGCTGTATCTGCTGATAAAGTTCCTGGAACTCGAGTTGTACTTGTCGGAGATGTTGCGACTGCTCGTTCCGCTCGTGAAAATCTCAATGCTAATATTGTTGCTTTCGGTGGTGCTATCCTAGGTATCAATTTCATTAACAACATTGTAGATGAATTTATCAATACCAAATACAAACCAAGTCCTGAAAAAGAGGAATTGATTGCGAAAATTGATAAACTATCTGAAGTGAGCCCAGATGTAGCTGCCAATGATCATATCTTCGATGAAGAGAATGCCAAGTGGGATCGTGGAGAATATCACGATTAACTTGTATTCCGCCTTCTATATTTTATCTAATACTCAATGAAAATCAAAGAGCAAACTAGGAAACTAGCCGCAGGCTGCTCAAAGCAGTGCTTTGAGGTTGTGGATAGAACTGACGAAGTCAGTTACATATATATACGGTAAGGCGACGCTGACGTGCTTTGAAGAGATTTTCGAAGAGTATAACCTTGAGGATAACTAACTCAAGGTTATTTTTACGTCATCAAAAAAGTCTAGAGATATTTCTATCCCTAGACTGAAGTTATTTTCACAATTTGAGTACTACACGCGTTCTTTCCATGAAGTCGCTGTTGTTTGAAGAACTTTATTGAGCTCATCAATGTTTTCAAATCCAGTTGTGCGAAGCCATTCACGTGCTGCTTCTTCACCATTTTTGATGTAAGCTTCAACTGATCCAGCCCATGTAGCACGGCCACAAAGAACTCCATTGAAGTTTGCACCTGATTCATGAGCAAATACAAGAGTATCTTGGAAAAGTTTAGCTGATACACCAGCACTCAAGTAGATATATGGCAAGTTAGTTGCTTCATCTTGTGCTTTGAAGAAAGCTGCTGCTTCTTCACGTGTATAAACTACTTCACCTTCAGCGAAGCCTTCAACATATTTAATGTTAACAGGAACTTCAACTTTCAAGACGTCAATGTTAAAGCGTGGGTCTGAGAAGACTTTCATAGCACCGATAACTTTGTGTGGTTTTACTTTCGCGTATTCTACAGAACCTGCATCAGCAATTTTTTCATCGTAAGCAAGGATTTCAAGGAAGAATGGGATATCTTCAGCCACACACTCAGAACCGATACGTTCGATGTAGGCTTGTTTTTCTTGATTAAGTTCGTCTGAGCTATCTACATCATAGTAAAGCAAGAATTTAACTGCATCTGCACCTTCTTCTTTAATACGTTTTGCAGACCAAACATCCAAGCAGTCTGGCAAACGTTTTGTACTTGTTGTATCATAACCTGTTTTTTCATAAGCAAGGAGAAGACCAGCTTTTTCATCAAGAGCTTTAGTCGCTGGAAGTCCATATTCAGGGTCAAGAAGCATTGATGAAGCGTATTTAGTCAATTCATCCGCTACCAAGACTTTGAGTTCTTCCATTTGAGCCACAGTTGGTTCTTCTGTTTGGTGTTGAGCCATGAGGCGTTTCAAAGCACCACGTTGGTCAAATGCAAGAGCTGAGATGATACCATTTTCATCAGAAAGTTTTTCTAAGCGTGCACGTTTTTGTTCTGTTAAAGCCATTTTATACCTCTTTTACTATTAATTGATCATATAGAGCTTGATAGTTGGCCATGTTGACATGACCAGTCATTTTTTCTTGAGCATTGAGCATACCAAGGACATTTGCCTTGATGAGTAATTCTGCATCTGATTCTTTATGAAGTAGTCCTGAAGAAATTCCTGCCACAGTAGAATCTCCAGATCCAACAGGATTCACCACCTGAATTCTAGGAATATCTACCTTGTAGAAAGTGTCACCATGTTTAGCAAAGGCACCGTTGGCACCAAGTGAAACGATAATCCATTCAATACCTGCAAACAAGGGTTCTTGAAGTACTTCTTTTAATTCATCCAAATCCTCAGAAACTTCTCTTCCAAGAAGCTGAGACAATTCCTCATTATTTGGTTTGATGACTGTTGGTTTATGTGGTGATTCAAGAACCGCCTGAAGTGCTGCACCAGAGCAGTCCAAGACAACAGGCTTGCCAGCTTGATTAGCAAGTTCTACCAAGCTCGCATAGTAATCAACTGGAAGACCAGCTGGAAGACTGCCTGAGATAGCTACTACTTCAACTGACTCCAATAGTTTTTTGAAATGTTCCAAAAAGTCTTGACCTTCCTGTTCCAATACTTCAGGACCTTTTTCAAGAACTTCTGTTTGGTTGTCTCCGTGGAGAATAGCGATACAGTTACGAGTTTCTCCCTGAATTGAGAAGAAATCTTTCTTTACTTGATTATCAATATTTTCAACCAAAAACTCACCAAGTTTGCCACCCACTAAACCAGTAGCAAGAACAGAATCCCCAAATTCTGAAAGTACTCGGGTAACATTGAGTCCCTTACCACCAGCCGTTTTGGTTACATCCACCACACGATTGACAGTATCAATCTTCAACTCATCCAAGGGATAGGAAATATCAATGGATGGGTTCATTGTGACTGTTAAAATCATAGGTTACCTCTTAGTCGTGGTATTCTCCACGATCCCATTTTTCAAGGAATTCAGTGAAGAAGTTTGCGTCTGTTTGTTGAGCATTGTGACTTTCAAGGTGTTCAATTTTCGCAATTAATTTTTTGTTTTCTTCAGATGGTTTGTATTCAGCATGGATGAAAGCTTCGATGATATCACACATAAGCAATTCACCAGTAATCTTACCACCAAATCCGATAACGTTAGCGTTCAATTGTTCTTTAGCATAAAGAGCTGTTGTCATATCACGAACCAAGGCAGAACGAACACCTGGGACTTTATTTACAGCGTTGTTGATACCAACACCAGTACCACAGATACATACCCCAAGATCAGCTTGACCGCTAGTTACAGCTTCCCCTACTTTTTTACCAAAGATTGGGTAGTGAGTACGTGTATGGTCATATGTACCAAAGTCAATGACTTCATATCCTTTTGATTTCAAAAATTCTGAAACCGCCATTTTTTCATCTGTTACGATGTGGTCACATCCAATTGCAATTCTCATTTTTAACTTACCTTTCTTACTGTAATCTAATTAGCACATTTTGTTCAACATATCGACCCTAATTTGGTGACGTCCACCATCGTATTTACCATTAACGAATCCTTTAGCGATGTTTTTAGCCAATTCATCACCAACAAGTTGTGCACCCATAGTGATCATACGTGAGTTGTTGTGGCCACGAGTCATATAAGCTGAACGTTCATCAGAAACTTCTGCAGCAACCATTCCTTTGATCTTAGTTGCAACCATAAATGGACCAGCTCCATAAGCATCAATCACGATACCAAGGTTTTGCTCTTCTTTGTTTACTTCTGAAGCAACAGCAAGAGTTACATCAACAAAGTCTTGACCTTCAGCTGTAACATCCACAACGTGGAAGTTTTCTTTTTCCAAGAAGTCTTTCACAACTTCTTTCAATCTCAAACCTGCAGCATCTGCACCGATAACAATAGACATATTGTATACTCCTTTTTATTTTTCTAGGCTAGTAAAGACTTTAATGGTTAGCAGTTTACCTACAAAAAGTTTTCTAGCAGTTTATTGACAAATTGGATTGAACGAGATGAATGACACCTTATTCAAGTTTAGGAAATCAGTTTCCTAGAAATAATCTTTCTCTACTACAGAGAATATAACAAGTGATTGTTTGTTTGTTACAAACATCATTTGTTGCTTACAAACATAATATACTCCTATTTCTTAAAAAAGTCAACAATCAATGTTTGTTTTTGTGTTTTTTTAATTAAAAAATTTCGATATCAAAACCAATTTGATCCACTTGACCAGGTTCTAGGAGACGAACATTCTTCTTATCTTCTAGATGATCTCCTTCTTCAAGGGATGTTGACAAGCCAGACCATGGTTCAAAAGCAATGAAAGGACCTTTATTCAAAGTTGACCAGATAATAAGATTTGAAAACTCTGCGAAGTGCACTTTCAATCCCTTATCATGTTTACGGGAACGAAGGGCAATTGTTCTAGATTGCAATTCATCTAAGGTAACTGCATCTGTACTGAAAAGATCATAACTAAGATCTATTTCTTTTTGCTCCTCTAGCCATGGACTTCTATCTTGAAAATCAAGCATACCCGTTTCTGGGAAAGGATGTGGAACAGAGCAAGTCTCTTCTTTCTCAAACTCTAAATAGTAATCTTCATAGACCTCATCATCCAGTAGAGGACAATTAAATCCTGGATGTCCACCAATAAAGTACGGCAGGACCTTGCTAGTTTCTTTATTAAATATTTTGTATTGAGTTCGTACTGTCTTACCAGTAAGGATATAAGTGATTTCTAGGCGAAAATGATAAGGATAGTTTTGATAGCTATTCTCATCGTCTTCAATTGCAAAAGTTACACTCTTATCTGTCTGTTCAACTAATTCAAATTCTTTCTTACGAACCAAACCATGACGAGGAATGTTTCCTTTGCTTTCCTGCCCTTTCTCATCTATATATACGGCTGTATCCTCTCTTAATGAACCACAAATGGGAAAGAGAACAGGAGCTTGTCCACTCCAATAAGTAGCATCCCCTTGCCACAAATACTCAAGTCCCTCAGCATCTTTTATAGAAGAAAGAGCCCCACCAAAACTGTTAAATTGAACTCTTAATTGTTCTGATTTTAATTCAATTACCATTATTTTCTCCGATTTTTTTATAGTTTATAAAAAACTAGGTTGTCACTCCTAATGGTATGACAACCTAGTTTCAACAATTTACACTCTGCGAAAATCCAATTCAAACTTCGTCAGCGTCGCCTTGCCGTAGATATGGTCACTGACTTCGTCAGTCTTATCTACAACCTCAAAACTATATTTTGAGCAACCTGCGACTCGCTTTCTAGTTTGCTCTTTGATTTTCATTGAGCTTACATTTTATAGGAGCGCATTATTTTGCTTTTGCTGCGTACTCTTCGTTACGTTTGATCATTTGTTTTCTGTACCATGCAAAGATACCGATATAGAATACAAGGAAGACTACAGCACCAAGGATTGCTTTGATATCACCAGTTGTAGTGTTACCAATTGTCCAACCAAGAAGTTTTTCGATTGGTCCTTCAAGAGTTGAGTGAGTGATCAATTGAGTTTCGCTCACACCTGCTGGGAAGGCACCTACACCTTTAGCAAGTTCTGTTGCAAATGGTGCGATAAGTGTACCTGAAAGAAGGAAGAGTGGCAACAAGAGTGTTCCGAATATAATCATACGGAGCAATTTACCACGAGTTACAACCAAGAGAGCTGGAGTAACACCCATAGCGATGATACCTGCAAGTGGCAAAATACCATTTCCGACTTTTGAAAGAAGCACTGCTTCAATCAACATGATTGGTGCAAGTACGTTAGCACAAGCCCAGATTTCAGCACGACCAGCGATGAATGGCCAGTCAAGACCGATGTTGAATTTACGTCCTTGAAGACGTTTAGTAGCAACGTTTGTAATACCTTGTGAAAGTGGTTCTACTGCTGCGATGAACCAAGAACCGATAAGTGAGAAGAGTTCCAAAGATACACCGGCAGTCAAACCAAGAGACAACCATCCTTTAATAACCAGACGCCATTTATCTGCATCTTCAACACCTGCAATTGGATGTGGAGTTCCCATAATACCGATAACAATACCAAGAATGAAACCGATAAAGAATTTAGATCCCCAGAAACCGATTTTTTTGTTCAATTTAGCAGCATCAAAGTCATATTTATCAAGACCTGGGAAGAATTTTTCAAAAATCTTATCCAAAACCATGATAACTGGGTTCATCATGTAGTTCATGTGAGTTGATGTCATTGGTGATGAACTTGGTGCGTTAAGAAGGTCATCAAATGTAGGTTTCATTAAGTCAGAGTTGATAATTTTCAACACACCGACAAGGACGATAGCTGCTGTAGCAATCAAGAGTGAAACCCCTTGGCTCACACCATTGTTGTCAGCATACCATTTAATCAAAAGACCTGTGATAGACAAGTGCCAGATATCAAAGATATCAACGTCAAGTGTATCAGTTTTCTTCATAGCTAGCATCACTATGTTGACAATCAACATGATGAGCAAGAAGTATAGTGTCCAAGCAGATCCCCAAGTGATTGTTGCAAGTGGTGCCCAACCAACGTCAGTGATACTCAATTGGATACCAGTATTTTCAACGAATTTTGCAAGTGATGCTGAGAAAGCACCATTTAGCATACCGATGATGGCACCGATACCTGTAAGAGCGATGGCAAGTTTGATACCACCTTCAAGCGCTTTGGAGAATTTCACTCCAAAAAGTAGAGCCAATATTGTCAAAATGATCAACATGATGACAGGACCACCCATATCTAAGACGGGTGTAAAGACCTTTTTGATTAGGTCAAAGATTGCATCCATAACAGTTCCTCCCTTTTTTATGTTATATGAATGTTAACAAATTAAAATTAGCTTAAGCCGTGTTCTTTGATAGCTGCTTCAATATTGTCAAATACTGGAGCGCTCATTGCTGGGATACGGAATAAGATTGGTCCAGCTTCGATAACTGGAATACCTGGGTCAAATCCAAGGTCTGTCGCAGCAATTGGTGTGAAGATGTCATAACCTTTGATAAGGTCTTCGTTAACATCTTTTACCATAACTGCATCACAGTGAACATCAAAACCGCGGTTTGAAAGTTCTTCTTCAAGAGCGCTTTTAATTTGATGGCTTGAGTTAACACCTGCACCGCAGGCAGCAAGAATTTTAATCATATGGATTTCCTCCGATTTAATATTTTTAATAGACAAGATTAAGCGATTGCTTCAGCGATATAAGCATAGAGGGCTTCTGGTTCAGAAATTTTTGATAGGTCTTCAAGATGACCATTTCCAGTAAAGAAGTCCATCAACTGAGCAAGAATGTTTGTTTGACTTGAACTTGAGTTATTAATGATAAAGAAGAGCAAGGATACTTCTACTTCCTTATCTGGTGCAATCATGTTGTGGAAGGTCACCGGTTTATCCAATCGAACAACCACAACTTTTTCAGCTAGATTATGAACAATATCTGTATGAGGAATAGCCACATTCGGCAAATCCTTACCCAAAAATTCCATATCTAAGCCAGTTGGAAATGATTTTTCACGCGTGATCAAGGCTTCACGATAGGTTGGAGTTACGATTTCTCGTTCTTCCAATAAAGTTGCAACCTGATCAAAGAGATGTTCTTGATTATCCGCTTCTAAGCAAAACACAAGGTTTTTGTCAAAGAAATGATCTAATCCCATAAGGTTTTCCCTTCTTTCCATTAACTTTATGCTATAAGTATAACACTATATGAAATCGTTGTCAATGATTTTCTGTTGTTTTTTGTCTCTTTTTTTTATATTTTTGTTGTTTTTGTAGTTTGCTGTTAAAAAACAAACATATAAACAAACAATTCAAACACTTTTTCTGTTCTAGAAATAAAAAAAGCAGACCATTTAAGTCTGCTTTACTATTGATTCTTATATAAATTTCCTATGAAGAAGGAAATGCAATTAAACAACTTACTCTTCATCCATACTTAAGACGCTGAGGAAGGCTTCTTGGGGAACTTCTACTGATCCGATAGCTTTCATACGCTTCTTACCAGCCTTTTGTTTTTCAAGGAGTTTGCGTTTACGAGAAACGTCACCACCATAACATTTAGCAAGTACGTTCTTACGAAGGGCCTTGATATCAGTACGAGCCACGATTTTGTGTCCAATTGCTGCTTGGATTGGTACCTCGAATTGTTGACGAGGGATGATTTTCTTGAGCTTATCAACGATGAGTTTCCCACGTTCGTAGGCAAAGTCCTTGTGAACGATGAAGCTGAGGGCATCCACCTTGTCTCCGTTGAGAAGGATATCCATTTTCACAAGCTTAGATGGGCGGTACTCTGACAATTCATAGTCAAAGCTTGCATAACCACGTGTTGAAGACTTGAGTTTATCAAAGAAGTCGAAGACGATTTCAGCAAGAGGAATTTGATAGATAACATTGACACGGTTATCATCGATATAGTCCATAGTCACAAAGTCCCCTCGCTTGCGCTGAGCTAGCTCCATTACTGCTCCTACGAACTCCTGTGGTACCATGATTTGCGCCTTAACATAAGGCTCTTCAATGGTCACAATCTTGGTAGGATCTGGGAACTCAGATGGGTTAGACACATCCATAGACTCACCGTCGGTCAAATTAACTTTGTAAATAACAGACGGAGCTGTCATGATGAGGTCAATGTTGAACTCACGTTCCAAACGCTCTTGGATAACATCCATATGGAGTAGTCCAAGGAAACCACAACGGAAACCAAATCCAAGTGCCTGAGATGTTTCTGGTTCAAACTGAAGACTGGCATCGTTGAGCTGCAATTTTTCAAGTGCTTCACGTAGGTCATTATACTTGTTTGACTCAATTGGATAGAGACCCGCAAAGACCATAGGATTCATCTGCTTGTAACCATGTAAGGGCTCAGCCGCAGGATTGGTTGCCAAGGTAACGGTATCACCCACACGCGTATCCTGAACTGTCTTAATAGAAGCCGCAATATAACCAACGTCACCAGTCGCAAGGAAATCACGACCAACTGCCTTAGGAGTAAAAATTCCAACCTCAGTCACATCAAAAGTCTTGCCATTGCTCATAAGCTGAATCTTATCGCCAGGTTTAACCACCCCATCCATGACACGCACTTGGAGAATAACCCCACGGTAAGCATCATAAACCGAGTCGAAAATTAAGGCCTTAAGTGGCGCCGTCACATCACCCGTTGGTGCTGGAACTTTTTCTACAATTTGCTCTAGAATTTCTTCTATACCAATACCAGCCTTGGCAGAAGCCAAGACTGCTTCGCTGGCATCCAAACCAATGACATCTTCAATCTCTGTACGCACGCGCTCTGGATCTGCAGCTGGTAGGTCAATTTTGTTAATGACTGGCATGATTTCCAAATCATTGTCCAAGGCTAGATAAACGTTGGCAAGGGTTTGGGCCTCAATCCCTTGGGCAGCATCGACCACCAAAATCGCTCCCTCACAGGCAGCTAGCGAACGTGAAACTTCATAGGTGAAGTCTACGTGCCCCGGCGTGTCAATCAAGTGGAAAATATAAGTTTCGCCATCTTTTGCAGTATAATTGAGCTCAATGGCATTCAACTTAATAGTAATCCCACGTTCTCGCTCTAGATCCATGCTGTCCAAAAGTTGAGCTTGCATTTCACGACTGGAAACTGTCTCTGTCTTTTCCAAAATGCGGTCTGCTAGAGTCGACTTTCCGTGGTCAATATGGGCGATAATAGAGAAGTTACGAATCTTCTCCTGTCGTTTTTTCAATTCTTCTAAGTTCATGATTCTCTTCCTTTCAGGGTATCTATTTATTATAAATTGTTTTTGACATTTTGACAAGACCATACCCTGCTAGGAGTACTAATCTTCAGCGACAAAGCCGTCATTTTCGATAAAGTGATGTTCTGTCATTCCTTGGTCTGTAAAGACAATCCCATGAAGGACACCACCATAAACAGCTCCTCCATCCATTCCAATCTTGCCATCTTCTGTAGACCAAAGCTCAGCAGTACCACGCTCTTGCTTTAACAAACCATAGACCGGTGTATGGCCAAAGACAATGATTTTTCCAGTATGATTTTCTGCTTCGTGGAATGGTTTTCTAAGCCAGACTTTTTTATAATCTGTGGTTTCACGCCAGTCATCCAAGGTCAAATCAATACCAGCATGTACAAAGATATACTTGTCTGTCTCTACTACAAATGGCATTTGACGAATAAATTCGACCAAGTCTGCTGCTTCAGTAGCAACACGCTTGGCATCTTCTACTCCATCAACCGGTGCATCCAAAGGACGACCTAGGATAGAGTTAATGGTTGTATCTCCACCATTGCGACGATAATGGTCATAACTTTCTTCTGGGTCATCTAGCCAAGTCAAAAACATATACTCGTGATTTCCTGACAAACATATTGCCCCTTGATTATCCACTAAGTCCTTAACCATTTCAAGGACACGGCGACTATCTTCACCACGGTCAATCAAATCCCCTAGAAAGAGCAACTGGGTCTGACCATCCCATGTTTTGAGAAGGTCTTCCAGCATCCCAGCTTTTCCGTGAACATCTCCAATTACATAATAGTCTGTCATCTTATTTCTCCCTGTTTCTCAACAATTCTCTGGCTTGCGTCAGGGCTGCTTCTGTCACATCATCACCTGCCAACATCTTAGCAACTTCTTCCACTCGCTCTTCAACTGTCAAGAGACGAACAGTCGAAACTGTTGAATGGTCATTGCTAATCTTCTCAATAAAGAATTGATAATCCGCAATCGCAATCACTTGTGGCAAATGGGAAATAGCCAGAACCTGACCATGCTGACCAATCTTGTGAATCTTCTGTGCAATAGCCTGAGCTACACGTCCTGAAACTCCCGTATCCACCTCATCAAAGACAATACTTGTCTTGCCCTCTTTACGAGAAAAGGCAGACTTAATGGCTAGCATGAGACGAGATAATTCCCCACCAGATGCAACCTTGACCAAGGGTTTAAAGTCTTCACCAGGGTTGGTTGAAATATAAAACTCAACCATTTCATTTCCCTCACGACTGAATTTGCCCTTGCTAAAACGAACCTGAAACTGGGCTTTTTCCATATAAAGGTCTTGCAGTTCTTGTTTAATCTCTGCTTCTAGCTGCTGAGCTAAGTCATGACGAGCAGATGCAAGCTGGCCTGCCAAATCAACAAGATTGACTTCCAATTTCTTGAGCTCGGTTTCCATGTCTTCAGATGAAAGGTTATTACCTGTCAAGAGATTATATTCTTCCGTAATCTTGGCAAAATAAAGCAAGACATCGTCTACAGTCCCACCATACTTACGGGTAATAGTATGAAGGAGGTCCAAACGATTCTCAACCTGCATGAGGCGATTGCCGTCAAAATCAAGGTCCTCTATAATAGCTTCCAAATGTTTGCTAATATCTTCTAAGACATAGTAGGTCTCAGACAGAGAGCTTGAAATTTCACGGTATTCAGGATCGTACTCTTCAACACTTTCCATGTCATTCATGGCCGAACGAACATTGGCCAGACTTGAAAAGTCTTCATTGTCCAACATACTGTAGGCATTGGTCAGCGTATCAGCAATATTTTTATGATTGAGAAGTTTATCACGCTCTTGATTGAGAGCCAGGTCTTCTCCAGCTTGCAAGTTTGCTGCCTCAATCTCTGCCATTTGAAATTCCAACATTTCAATACGAGCCTTGTGTTCCTGTTGGTTTTTCTTGACTTCCAGAACCTGCTTACGCATTTTACGGTAGGCATCAAAACTCGTTTGATAGGTTTCTTTCAATTCCCAAAAAGCTACGTCACCGAATTCATCCAACATCTGGATATGCAGTTGAGGACGCATTAACTCCTCTTGGTCATGCTGACCATGAATATCTACTAGATGTTGTCCAATAGCACGCAAAACAGATAGATTGACCATCTGGCCATTGACACGACTAATACTCCGACCATTTTGCAAGATTTCTCGACGAATGATAATCTCATCACCCATTTCCAAACCTTGCTCATCAAAAATTTCCTGTAAAAGACGACTATTCTCAACTGAGAAAAGCCCCTCTATCTCTGCCTTTGGCGCACCATGACGAATAACATCTGTCGTAGCACGAGCTCCCAACATCATATTCATGGCATCAATGATAATCGACTTCCCTGCACCCGTTTCACCAGTCAGGACAGTCATTCCCTTTTCAAAATTGAGGGAAATAGCCTCAATAATGGCAAAGTTTTTTATCGAAATTTCAAGTAACATATAGACCTACCAATTTTTTACTTGTTCAAAGATTTCCTCAGCTAGATTTTCACTTCTGGCAATAACTAAAATCGAGCTATCATCAGCCAAACAGCTAAAAATTTTGTCCGCAAATGTCTCGATTAACTGAGCTTTTACAAAGGCTGTATTTCCTGGAATAACTTGGAGATTAATCATCTTATCCATCAATTCAGCTGACTCAATATTGTCTTCAGCCAGTTGCAAACTTTTCACGATTGATTTTGGTAATTCATAGACATAGGTGTTATCTCTCAAAGGAATTTTGACAATGCCTAGCTCTTTGATATCCCGTGATACCGTTGCCTGAGTAGCAGTGATTCCTGCTTCTTTCAAATATTCTACAATTTCTTCTTGCGTGCCGATTTGATAATCTGTCACAAATCGTCTAATTTTTTCAAGTCTCTCTTTTTTATTCATTTTTAAATTGACTATGCGCCCTCTCTACTACTTCTTCAATTTCAGCAAGAACCTGATTGCCTGCTGACTCTTCTTTTTTCAAATACGCTAAAAATTCAATATTTCCATGCCCACCTTGGATGGGAGAAAAGTCCAATCCAAGGACTGAAAAGCCTTCCTCTACTGCCATAGCTGTGACAGATTCAAGGACATGTTGATGGACCTTGGCATCACGAATGATTCCATTTTTCCCAATCTGCTCTCGACCTGCCTCAAACTGAGGCTTAACCAAAGCCACGACCTGACCTTGATCGGCTAACACTCGGTGTAAGGCCGGCAAAATCAGACTGAGGGAAATGAAACTCACATCAATACTGGCAAAGCTCGGTTCCTTTTCAAAATCGGTCTTTTCTGCATAGCGGAAATTGAACTGCTCCATACTGACAACTCGTGGGTCCTGGCGTAGTTTCCAAGCCAACTGATTGGTACCAACATCAACTGCAAAGACAAGTTCAGCACCATTCTGCAACATGACATCGGTAAAACCTCCAGTAGAAGCACCGATATCAATTGTGGTCGCGCCATCCACTGACAAATCAAAGACCTGCAAAGCCTTTTCCAGTTTTAAGCCACCACGACTAACATATTTGAGTTTTTCACCCTTGAGTTTCAGCTCGGTGTCATCTGGAATTTTCTCTCCTGGCTTGTCAAACCGTTCTCCATTCAGGACTGCTACGACTAGGCCAGCCATGACACCGCGCTTGGCCTGCTCTCGCGTTTCAAACAAGCCCTGTTTATAAGCTAGTACATCCACTCTTTCCTTAGCCATTGATTCTCAAACTTTCTACTACTTTTACAATCGATTCTGTTTCAAAGGGAATCTGCTGGGCAATTTCTTCTAATTTGGCATTAGCTTGATCCAAAGTCTGGTTACAAAAGGCAATAGCCTCTTCCAAGCCCAATAAGGCTGGGTAGGTTGACTTTTCAGCCTGTAGGTCCTTTTGAGGTGTCTTGCCAATTTCTTCAAAACTAGCTGTCACATCTAGCACATCATCTCTAACTTGAAAAGCAAGTCCAATCAATTCACCAACAGTTTTCAGTTTTGCCTGCATTTCAGGAGCCAATTCGGCTATAATAGCAGCTGCTTGGAAGGGATAAGCTAATAGTTTTCCAGTCTTATTAGCATGAATGGTCTGAAGTTCTTCCAAAGACAAATGCTGATGTTCACCTTCCATGTCCAAAACCTGGCCTGCTACCATACCCAGACTACCTGAAGCAAGGGATAAGTTGGCAATCAAGTCTACCTTGATCTGACTTGGCAAATCTGCCTGCGCTATCAAGGCATAGGGGTCCAGAAATAAAGCATCTCCAGCCAAAATGGCCATAGCTTCACCGAATTTCTTATGATTAGTCAATCGTCCCCGACGGTAATCATCATCATCCATGGCAGGAAGGTCATCGTGAATTAAGCTCCCTGTATGAATCATCTCCAAGGCAGCAGCTACCTGCGCGTGAGCAGGTTTGATTGCAACCTGCAAGGCTTCCAGAACTTCTAACAAGAGAAAAGGACGGATACGCTTGCCACCAGCATGAATGGAATAGAGAACAGACTCCCTCAAACTAGAGGCAAACTGCTGGTCTCCATAAAAATCTTCCAAGGCTAACTCGACAAGAGCTAATTTTTCTTGCTTCTTCATTCAAAATCACTTTCTGTTCCGTCTTCTTGCATGACCTTGACCAAGGTCTTTTCAGCCTTGTCCAACGTCGCTTGGAGCTCTTTTGACAAGACCATGCCCTTTTGAAAGGCAGCAATCGCATCTTCCAGAGCAATTTCACCATTTTCCAAACTTTGGACAATGGTTTCCAGTTCTGCTAGATTTTCCTCAAATTTCTTTTGTTTTGACATCTTTAACCTCTAATTCTACTCGACCATCTCGCATCAAAATCGTCACTTGGTCTTTTTTCTTCAAATTTTCAACCGAATCAACTACGGACTCTTCTTTTTTGACAATTGCATAACCACGCGCCACAATTCGGCTAGTATCTAACATCAGCAAGGCTTCCGAAAGTCGCTTCACTTCAGCAACCTTGGCATCATAAACCAGCGCCATTTGGCTACGGAGGAGCTTGTCCAACTGAGCTAGTCTGTCCTGATAGCGTTGAATTTTGGTAATAGGCGATAACTGTACCAGTCGATGCGACCTTGCTTGGACTATCTGTTTGTTATCAGAAATCCGTGTACGTAAACTTTGTTTTAAACGCAGTTGCAGTTGATCCAAGCGTTGCATATAGCCATCATACAAACGCTCTGGCTGTCTAAAGATAACAGACTGACTGCATTTTTTCAAAGCTTCTTGTTTCTTAGATAGGACATTTCGGACTGCTGTTGCCATCCGTTTTTCCTGATTTTGCAAATGAGCTAATAGATCCAACTTGGTCACAGGTGTTGCCAGTTCAGCAGCTGCTGTTGGTGTGGCAGCGCGGCGATCTGCCACAAAATCTGCCAAGGTCACATCCGTCTCATGCCCCACACTAGAGATAACTGGTAAACGAGATTCAAAAATAGCTCGTACCACAATTTCCTCGTTAAAAGCCCAGAGATCCTCGATAGAACCCCCACCACGACCAATAATCAGCAAGTCCAAATCGTCCCGTTGATTAGCACGAGCAATATTCCGAGCAATTTCTTCTGCTGCCCCTTCACCTTGCACCTTAGTTGGATAAAGCAGGATATCGACACCTGGGAATCGCCTGCTGACGGTCGTGATAATATCTCGAATCACGGCTCCACTGCGACTGGTTACTACACCAATTCTCTTAGAAAATTGGGGCAGAGCTTGCTTGAAGCGTTCTTGAAACAGGCCTTCTTCTGTCAATTTTTTCTTGAGTTGTTCAAACTGAATCGCAAGCGCCCCAACCCCATCAGGCTCAGCCTTTTCAATGATGATGGAGTAGCTACCACTCGGTTCATAGACCTGTACACGCCCAATCACATTGATCTTCATCCCTTCTTCCAGGTCGAAACCTAATTTCTGATAAATCCCAGACCAAATAGTCGCTTGAATGACTGCATGGTCGTCTTTTAGGGAGAAATATTGGTGAGTAGGTCGTTTACGAAAGTTGGAAACTTGACCAGTTAAATAGACCCGTTCCAAGTATGGGTCTTTATCGAATTTCATTTTCAGATACTTGGTCAAAGTTGTTACAGATAAATACTTTTCCATCTCCACCTACTATTCATTTTCTTGCTTTTCCATGGGTATTATTATACCAAAAATATGCCTAAAAATCTCCATTTATGTACCATTATGAGAGAAAAATAGAAAAAGGAGGCAAGGCCTCCACATCTGTTTATTTACTATTTCTAGCTTCTTCCAAAATCTTTGCAATCTTGGTCGTCAAAAGGTCAATAGCCACTGTATTGCTGACTCCCTCAGGAATGACGATATCAGCATAACGCTTGGTTGGTTCGATAAACTGATGGTACATAGGTTTAACCACACCTAAATACTGGTCAATAACGCTATCAAGACTACGGCCACGTTCTTCCATATCGCGCTTGATACGACGAATAATGCGCACATCGTCATCCGTATCCACAAAAATCTTGATATCCATCAAATCGCGCAGGCGCTTGTCCTCCAAGACCAAAATCCCCTCAACGATAAAGACATCTTGAGGCTCCTGACGATAGGTCTTGCTACTTCGTGTATGCTCTGTATAGTCATAAGTCGGAATATCCACTGGACGCCCTGCCAACAATTCCTTAATCTGCTCGATCATCAAGTCTGTATCAAAGGCAAAAGGATGGTCGTAGTTGGTTTTGACACGCTCTTCAAAGGTTAAATGAGACTGATCCTTGTAGTATGAATCATGCTCAATCATGGAAATCTTTTCATCAGGAAAATGCGATAAAATGGCTCTTGAAACACTGGTCTTACCACCACCAGAACCACCTGTCACTCCGATAATGATTGGTCTATTTTGCATGCTATCCTCCGTTTTTTTATCCGTCGTCTATTCTATCACATTTTTTACAAAATTTATAGTCTGGTTTGGATAGTCTAGGGAAAACAATTCCATCCCCACACTCCAGTTAAACTAGATAAAAACCTTCCTTGGTTTATATAGATTATCTCGTTTCTCTAGAATTGCTAGCAATTTATCATCTTCAAAGGCAGCTAATTCTTGTTCTGTTTGTTCGAGTTCGATAAAACGACCAAAGCGCACTTCTGCAGCCTCTTCTTGAGTTAAGAAAACTTTGACAAGGTCTCCTGTCCCAATCTCTAGAGGATGGAGAAAATTCAGTTGGCCAGTTTCCACTTTCTCAGTGATTTCTTCCAAGGTAAGAGCATCTTCTAGTTGCAAACCAGCTGCACTAGTACGAGTTAACTGAGACATATGGGCAGCATAGCCAAGTTTTTCTCCCAAGTCAACCGATAAGGTACGAATATAGGTTCCCTTACTGCATTTCACACGAAAAGTAAAACGTGCAAGTTCTCCCTCATAAGAAATCGGACTTGTCCGCTCAAATTGATAAATGGTCACCTGACGTTCTGGACGCTCTACTTCCTGACCAGCACGCGCATACTCATAAAGCTTACGACCATTGACCTTGACAGCCGAATACATAGGTGGAATCTGAGTAATAGGCCCAGTCATATTGGCTATCGCTTCATCGACAAGATTTTCATCCAAGGGCGACAAAACAGGAGTCTCTGCGACAACTTCACCACTGGCATCCTCAGTCGTTGTTGAATAACCAAGAGTGATTTCACCCTCATAGACCTTGCCCTCATCCTGCATAAACTCAACCATGCGTGTCGCCTTGCCAACCGCAATCGGCAAAACACCCACCACATCCGGATCTAAGGTCCCACCATGACCAATCTTCTTGGTGCCCAAAATCTTACGCAGTTTAAAAACCGCATCATGCGAGGTCATCCCCGCTTCTTTTTTTAAGTTGATAATACCGTTCATCTCTTGTTTTCTCACTCCCCCTTCAGCGCTTCAAACTTTGCTTTCATGGTTGGATTCTTCCGAGTCAATTTTTTGACGGAAACGTCTTCCAATTTATTATTAGCGAGACGGAGTTGGTTTTCAGATGTGGTTAGGAATTTCTTAACCTCTTCCATGCGTTTGATAGCCTTATCAATTTCATCGATTGCTTTACCAAAGTTGGTCGAAGCTGAGTTGTAGTTCTTGGCAAAGGCTTGTTTAAACGCATCCAAATCTTCTTCAAAATGCGTAATGTCAATATTTTGTTCGCGAACCAAGGCCAGCTCTTGCTTGTATTTTAGGGAATTAAGCGCCGCATTTCTCAGGAGTCCAATCAACTGGATAAAGAATTGAGGACGAACAACATACATCTTTTCATACTCGTGGCTGACGTCAACAATCCCCGTGTTAAAGTAGTCGTTATCAGCCTCAAGCATGGTTACCAAAACCGCATACTCACAGTTCTTCTCCCGACGGTCCTTATCTAATTCCTTGTAAAAATCCGCGTTCTTGTGTTTCTTCTCTGTTCCATCCGCTTCGTTTTTCATCTCAAACATGATGGAAATGATTTCCACTCCATTTCCATCACTCTCACGGAAGATAAAGTCGCCTTTGGAACCACGCGCCGAGACCTTGTTATCCTTCTCAAAGTAGGCATTTGGAAAGGCAAAACTACGGACCTTGTTAAACTCACTCTCTGCATAGTGTTCTAGACTTTCCCCGATAGCTTTTGTAGATTGTTGGGCTTTGAAATTCTTATAAAATTCGACTTGTTCACTAGCTGCTTTGAGCTGGGCTTCATAGTTTTGCTTAACAGAAGCAAGAGAAAGTTCATTTTCTTTTTCTTGTAAAAGAAGCTGGTTTTTAACCTGATCACGTTCTTTTTCTAGGTCAGAAAGGGTCTTCTGCAGTTGATTTTCATGCTCCAAACGCAAGGTCGCCAATTGGTTTTCCAAGGCCTGCACTTCCTTGTCCTTGGCCAAGAGAGCCTGATGGCTTGTTTGTTCAACTTCTTTCTTGGCCAATTCTTTTTCTGTATCAAAGTTTTGGATTTGACTCTGCAATTGAGCAATTTCTTGGTCTTTTTGAGCCAGTTTAGACTGTTGTTCATTCATGGCTTTTTGCTCAGCCAAGGCCAGTTCCTGCTTCATCCGATCGTGCAATTCCTTATCAAACTCAGCCGTTCTCACTTGGGACAAGAGTTCGGCATACTGACTTTCATTTACTGTAAAGACTTCCCCACAGTTGGGACATTTGATTTCGTTCATATCGTTCCTCTTTCTAGACTTCTGTAACCATTATATCATGCCTAAGGGAAAATCAAAAACAGTGAGTCGAAACCCACTGTTTAACTTCTTTTTATTTAAATTTTTTCCAAGGCCAAGCGCAAGTCTTCAATCAAATCATCTACATTTTCAAGTCCAATAGACAAGCGGATTTGGTTTGGTGTGACTCCTGCTGCTTCTAGGTCTTTTTCTGACAATTGACCATGAGTTGTTGTAGCTGGATGGACAACAAGAGATTTAGCATCTGCTACGTTTGCAAGGTCAGAAAAGATTTCTAAATGATCAATTACCTTGCGAGCTTCTGCCTCCCCACCTTTGACATGGAAGGTAAAGATTGAGCCCGCACCTTTTGGCAAGTATTTCTCAGCCAAGGCATGGTAGGGACTATCTGCCAATTTTGGATAGTTAACTTTTTCTACCTTAGGATGTTTGACAAGGAAATCAACAATTTTCTCTGCATTTTGCACATGGCGTTCCACACGAAGTGAAAGGGTTTCAAGTCCTTGAAGCAAGAGGAAGGCATTAAATGGCGACAAGGCTGCACCTGTATCACGAAGCAATTGAACACGGACAGCAATAATAAAGGCTGCTGCACCCACATCGCGAGTATAGCTCAAATTGTGGTAGCTTGGGTCTTCCTCAACAAATTGAGGGAATTTTCCTGAAGCCGCCCAGTCAAAACGACCGCTATCGACAATCACTCCACCAATAGTCGTACCATGTCCACCGATAAACTTAGTCGCAGAGTGAATGGCAATATCTACACCGTGAGAAAAAACGTTAATCAAATAAGGTGTTGCAAAGGTATTATCTGAAACGAGTGGAATCTGGTGTTTATGAGCAATCTCAGCCAATTTTTCCAAGTCAGGAATGTTGATCAAGGGATTCCCCAAGGTTTCAATCAAGACAAGCTTGGTATTGTCTTTGATAGCTGCTTCCACTTCCTCCAAATTATCCACATCGACAAAGGTTGTTGTGATACCATAACGAGGAAGGGTTTCTTTCAAAAGATTGAAGGTTCCACCGTAAATAGTTGATGCTGCTACAACATGGTCACCAGCATGGGCAAGCGCCAAAATCGTATAAGTCACTGCGGCCATACCTGATGCTGTTGCAAGAGCTCCAACACCACCTTCAAGGGCGGCAATTCTTTCTTCAAAGGCAGCTGTTGTAGGATTGGTGATACGAGTATAAATGTTCCCTGGTTTCCTCAAGGCAAACAGATCAGCACCTTCCTGCGTGTCATCAAAAACAAAGGATGTTGTTTGATAAATCGGCACTGCACGAGACTTAGTTGCTGGATCCACAACTTGACCAGCATGTAGTTGTAGAGTTTCAAATTTAAAATCACGAGTCATAAGGTGACCTCCATATAGTTTCATTAAAGATATTGTAGCACCTTAAGGTATCGTTTACAAATATCAGTTTTCTATATTTTGATATAAGAAGCGGCTATTACTTCTTACAAAATCGAAAAAAGCACGAAGCAATCGTGCTCATTTTCTTAATCTACATAAGTGTCTTCGTTTTTATTGAGGAAGGCATATGGAAGACCCATCAAGAGGCCTCCTCCGATAAAGTTTCCGATGAAGGTTACACCCCAGTGGCGAAGCATATTTCCAACACCGAAGTTAGCAATTGAATCCGCAGCAACACTGAATTTCACAATCGCGAAAGAAGCAAAGTTCGCCGCAATGTGCTCGTTTGTTAAGAATACAAACATGTAAATCGCTGACAACACAAGCCAAAGTTTGGCACCACCATCTTTGACCAAAACAAATGAAAGAATCGCAATATTTACGAAAATATTTGCCAAAATCGCCTCAAGCAAGATTAATTCATTTGAACGGCCTAACTTCATCTCAACAACCCCTGAGATGAAACTATCATGAGTCAGATTTGCATAGGCTGCCGAATGAGCAAAGCCCCAACCTGCTATCAAAGCCCCGATAAGGTTAAACAAGGTACAGTAAAGTAAAATCTCAGCTGTTTTTCTCCAAGAGATTTTTTTCAAGAAACTACCAGCAGTCAAGAACATCATGTTTGATGTTACCAACTCGGCATTCAAGAAAACAATGTAGGCCAATCCCCAAGCAAAGACAAATGGGAAGAGGAATCGTCCACTACCTGGTGCAATTTTATTAATCAAATCAGCCCCAACTGCACCAGCAGCTGTACTGAAGGTTAAAAATGCACCTGCAAACATAGAACGAATCGCATACTTAAATTTGCTTTGGCTATAAAGACTTTCTTTCTTCTTGCAAGCAAATTCAATCTTTGAGATAAATTCTGAAGAAACCATAATAAACTCCTAAAAATTTTTTACCTGATAATTATATCACAAACGTTAAAATTAAGGAAGCGTTTTCTGTATTTCATAAAAGTTTATTCTTATGAAAAGCTTAAAAAATCAGTGAAATCCAGGATTTCACTGATTTGTATTAATAAAATTGTCTATATGGTTGATTGAAAGCTGTTAGGATTTCATCAGATGTTTGTGAATATTCTTTTGTTTCTTTCAAATCGCCTTTTACAATAATACGTTCTGTAGCAGCAAGGTCTTCACAGGTTACTAATGTAATCTCATTTACCCCATCTCTATCATCAACTTCATCAACACGATCCGGTGTAACACGTTTGACTTCACGTATTTCATAAGTATAAACTTTATCCTTATCGGTTAGATAAATCTTCATACCATTTTTAGCGTTATCTAAAGGAGAAAATAACATTTTATTAGCATTATTGACACCAAAAATATGATGACTAGCTAGACTATAATTTCCTTTCCCCATCACTTGATCGCGTTTCATGGTACCAGCACCATAGAAGAGATTGACATTATCAAGACCTTTAAAAATTGGCAGATTCATTTCTAATTCAGGAACTGCAATTCCGCCGATAACTGGTAATTTTTGAGCATCCCATTGAGAAGCTAGAACCGCTTCAGAAGAGATCGCATTGACAGAATCAAAATCAAAATTTCCTTCTGTATCCTGATTTTCTTCTATTTTTTCTTTTGATACCTGACTAACTTGGTACTTATTGGTATTCCAAACTATGAAAATATCACGAATTTTAGCATTAAAAATCAAAGCAATTGATAGTAGTATAAGAAATCCTGCCAGGATATTGGTCAGTAGATTTTTTCGTTTGTTTTTCTTCTTATTATTTTTTTGAGACATTATGCTTCACCTTCTGTTTCGTTTTCTGTCCCAACTTCTTCTTTTTCTGCCGCTGCAACCGTAGTAAAGGTTACAATTTTAGCATCTTGATCCAGACGCATTACTTTAACTCCCATAGTTGAGCGTCCTGTTTGTGAAATATTGGCAACATTGGTTCGAATCATAACACCAGTATCAGTGATAATCATCAAGTCTTCATCACCTTTCACAGTCAAGAGACCTGATAGAGGACCATTTTTCTCAGCCACATTAGCCGTCTTCATTCCTTTACCACCACGACCTTTTGTTGGATATTCAGTCGCGACTGTACGCTTACCATATCCTTTTTCAGTAATGATAAGAACCTCATCTTGATCAGTAATTACGCTAGCACCAACTACTGTGTCTCCCTCACGGAGATTAACACCTTTCACACCTGTGGCGATACGACTCATGCCGCGAACGGCTGATTGATTAAAGCGAACTGCATAACCAAACTTGGTACCAATGATAATATCCGTATCTTCTTCTGTCAATAAGACATTAATTAGCTCATCTTCATCTTTAAGATTCAGTGCTTTAAGTCCATTTTGACGAATGTTAGCAAATTCCTTGACGCTGGTTCTCTTCACAATACCATGACGGGTTGTGAAGAAGAGGTAAGCATCATCACTGCGTTCAGACTCAACATTGATAATCGTCTGAATACTTTCACCTTCATCCAATTTTAAGAGATTAACTACTGGTAGTCCTTTGGCCGTCCGACCATACTCAGGAATTTCATAACCTTTAAGACGATAGACACGTCCTTTATTTGTGAAGAAGAGCAGGTGATCATGGGTGCTAGTCGACACTAACTCACGGACAAAATCGTCATCCTTAACACCTGTCCCTTGAACACCGCGGCCACCACGTTTTTGAGCAGTAAACTCAGCTTGGTCCAGACGTTTAATGTATCCCTTGTTAGAAAGCGTAATCAAGACATCCGATTCTTCAATCAAATCCTCATCTTCAAGACTCAAGACTTCACCGACCATCAACTCTGTACGACGTTGGTCGCCAAACTTACGCTTAACTTCATCCAATTCTTCTTTGATGATTTGAGAAACACGTTCTGGTTTAGCAAGAATATCTGCTAAATCCGCAATCAGAGCCAAGAGGTCATCATATTCAGACTGAATCTTATCACGTTCCAAACCTGTCAAACGACGAAGGCGCATGTCTAGTATAGCCTGACTTTGACGTTCAGAAAGCTTAAACTTACTCATCAACTCGGCTTGTGCTTCTGCGTCTGTTTCACTAGCACGGATGATACGAATCACTTCGTCGATATGGTCTAGCGCAATCAAGAGACCTTCTAAGATATGAGCACGTGCTTCTGCTTTTTCCTTATCAAAACGAGTACGACGAACAACCACTTCTTTTTGGTGCTCAATATAAGCATCCAAAATCTGACGAAGGGACAAAATCTTCGGTACCCCATTTTGGATAGCAAGCATATTGAAACCAAAGTTGGTTTGCATCTGGGTCATCTTGAAGAGGTTATTAAGTATAACATTGGCTGAGGCATCGCGCTTGACCTCGATCACGAAACGAACCCCTTCGCGGTTTGACTCATCACGAACCGCTGTGATGCCCTCAATCCGTTTTTCCTGAACCAAACGAACAATATGCTCATGCACCTTGGTTTTATTGACCATGTAAGGAAATTCCGTTACAACGATGCGCTCACGGCCAGTCTTAGTTTCTTCAATTTCGGTACGTGAACGGAGGACAATCGATCCTTTACCTGTTTCATAAGCCTTATGAATACCTGATTTCCCCATGACAAGGGCACCAGTTGGAAAATCTGGACCAGGCAAGACTTCCATCAAGTCCTTGGTAGTCACTTCAGGATTGTCCATGACGAGCTTGACTGCATCAATGGTCTCACCTAGATTGTGAGGAGGAATGTTGGTAGCCATCCCAACGGCAATACCAGTTGCTCCATTGACCAAAAGGTTTGGAAAACGTGCAGGCAAGACCAAGGGTTCACGTTCATTGGCATCATAGTTATCGACGAAATCAACTGTATTCTTATTGATATCTCGAAGCATTTCTAGAGCAATCTTGCTCATACGTGCCTCAGTATAACGCTGAGCGGCAGCACCATCACCATCCATGGAACCAAAGTTCCCATGTCCATCTACAAGCATGTAACGGTAGCTCCACCATTGAGCCATACGGACCATGGCTTCATAAATAGAGGAATCCCCGTGTGGGTGATATTTACCCATGACATCCCCTGTAATACGAGCAGATTTTTTATGGGGTTTGTCTGGAGTAACACCCAATTCATTCATTCCATAGAGAATCCGACGGTGAACAGGTTTCAAGCCATCTCGAACATCAGGAAGAGCCCGCGCTACGATAACACTCATGGCGTAATCGATAAAGCTCGTCTTCATCTCCTTTGTCAGATTGACATTCACTAAATTTCTATCCTGCATTAATAAATGCCTCATTTCACTATTAGTAATTAATAATATTATACCATAATGTCCGCCATATTTCAGGTATCCAAATTAGCTAAAACGTTTACATCAAGAACTCCAAGGCATATTCGTGACAAAGCTTTTTAAAAGTGATAGAATTAAAATAACTGGGGAAATCCCTGAATAAAATTAAGGAGATGTTTAGAACAATGACTTCAACTAAACAACACAAAAAAGTTATCCTTGTCGGAGATGGTGCTGTAGGTTCATCTTACGCTTTTGCACTTGTTAACCAAGGAATTGCACAAGAGCTTGGAATTATCGAAATTCCACAATTGCATGAAAAAGCTGTTGGTGACGCGCTTGACCTTAGTCACGCCCTTGCCTTCACTTCACCTAAAAAAATCTATGCAGCTCAATACTCTGACTGTGCAGACGCTGACCTTGTTGTAATCACTGCAGGTGCTCCTCAAAAACCAGGTGAAACTCGTCTTGACCTTGTAGGTAAAAACCTTGCTATCAACAAATCAATCGTAACTCAAGTTGTTGAATCAGGTTTCAAAGGTATCTTCCTTGTTGCTGCTAACCCAGTTGACGTTTTGACTTACTCAACTTGGAAATTCTCTGGTTTCCCTAAAGAACGCGTTATTGGTTCAGGTACTTCACTTGACTCAGCTCGTTTCCGTCAAGCACTTGCTGAAAAATTGGATGTAGATGCTCGTTCAGTTCACGCTTACATCATGGGTGAACACGGTGACTCTGAGTTCGCTGTTTGGTCACACGCAAACATCGCTGGTGTAAACCTTGAAGAATTCCTTAAAGACACTCAAAATGTTCAAGAAGCTGAATTGATTGAATTGTTCGAAGGTGTTCGTGATGCAGCCTACACAATTATCAACAAAAAAGGTGCAACATACTACGGTATCGCAGTAGCCCTTGCTCGTATCACTAAAGCAATCCTTGACGATGAAAACGCAGTACTTCCACTTTCAGTATTCCAAGAAGGTCAATACGGAGTTGAGAACGTCTTTATCGGTCAACCAGCTGTTGTTGGTGCACATGGTATCGTTCGTCCAGTAAATATCCCATTGAACGACGCAGAAACTCAAAAAATGCAAGCATCTGCTAAAGAATTGCAAGCTATCATTGACGAAGCATGGAAAAATCCAGAATTCCAAGCAGCTTCAAAAAACTAATTTAACTATAGACAACTCCTTGAATCATCAGGGAGTTGTTTTTTATCTGTATCTACACTCAATATCTTATTAGTTTGCTTGTAAAAAGCAATAATCCTCTTCATGCCATCATGTCGCGTGTAGGTCATAAAGACCCTAAGACTACCAATCAGATTTATACTCACATCACACAAAAAGTATGGAACACGCAACGATTTACTCTTTGGCTACAGTTGCATTAAATCACAAGTAGAAAACTTTTCCCATATACAAAAAAGCCCATCATACAGGCTAGAAAGCTTGATATGATAGGCTATTTTCTATTAATTAACGTACTGTGCGGATACGCATTGTATTTGTACGAACAGCTTCTCCAACTGGTACACCAGCAACAATAACGATATCGTCACCAGATTCTACAAGACCTGCTTCAACTGCTCTACGTTCAGCAATTTCGAACATATCGTCAGTTGATGATGGAGCATCTGTCAACATTGGGATAACACCCCAGTTCAACATCAATCCACGTTCTGTCAATTCGTCAAATGTCAACGCCAAGATGTCAGCATTTGGACGGTATTTAGAGATCAAACGTGCAGTGTGACCTGTCTTAGTAAGAGTTACAACCAATTTAATGTCCATTGAGTTAGTAGCATCTTTAACAGCTGAAGCCATTACTTCTGTCTTAGAGTTACGTTCGAATGAATCTGAGTTCAAACGTCCATATTCGTTAAGAAGAGTTTGAGCGTTCTTATCGATTGTAGCCATTGTAGTTACTGACTCAAGTGGGTATTTACCGTTTGCAGACTCACCTGAAAGCATTGTAGCGTCAGTTCCATCGATAACAGCGTTAAATACGTCTGATACTTCTGAACGAGTTGCACGTGGTTTTTCAGTCATTGTTTCAAGCATGTTTGTTGCAGTGATAACAACTTTACCTGCAGCATTGACTTTAGTGATGATCATTTTTTGGTAAACTGGAACCATTTCGAATGGTACTTCGATACCCATGTCACCACGAGCGATCATGATACCATCAGCAGCTTCGATAATTTCATCCAAGTTATCGATACCTTGTTGGTTTTCGATTTTAGCGAACAATTGAACATGTCCGTTTCCAGTCTCTTCACAGATTGCACGAACTTCGTTCACGTCTTTTGCAGTACGTACGAATGAAATAGCGATGAAGTTGATACCTTGTTCAAGACCAAAGCGGATATCGTCGTTATCGCGTTCAGCAAGAGCTGGGAAAGGAATTTTAGTGTTAGGAATGTTCACACCTTTTTGTTTAGCGATGATACCATCGTTTTCAACTTCAACTTCAAATTCACGAGTTGCGTCATCTTTAGCAACCACACGAAGACCAAGTTTACCATCGTCAACCAAAACTTGACGACCAACTTCAACATCATCATAGATATCAAGAGCACCAGCAACGTTCAATGCAATCACTTCACGAGTTGATTTGATTCCTTGTTTAGTTGCAACACGGATTTTCTCACCAGTTTTGTATGAATACTCTTTAGCTTCACCTTCGAACAATTCTGTACGGATTTCTGGTCCTTTTGTATCAAGAAGGAAACCAACTTTTTTACCTGCAAGTTTTTCAGCAAGTTTAACAGTTGCCATACGCTCACCTTGTTCTTGGTGGTCACCGTGTGAGAAGTTGAAACGGAATGTGTTAGCACCAGCTTCAATCAATTTAGCAATGTTTTTAGCTGAAGCTTCAACATCAAGTTTTTCACCCCAGTATCCGTCCTCACCGAATTTTTTACCACCACGGATTTCTACCGCAGGACCCAAAGTTGCAACGATTTTTACACGTTTGTTCATGATTTTTGTGACTCCTTTATATATATGACCTTTTTGGTCTTATTAACTAAATTGTAAATTATGACAAGCTCTTATTCAAGCTAGATAGCTCAATGTCGGCTTTGTGTGGGTTATTAACCACAATCTTACCTTCTGCAGTAAGGCTAAACAATGCTCCTTCTTCTGCAGTACCAAGAATTGGATTTTCAACCATTTTTTCGTTACGGATACCAACCGCAACACCACCGATGCCTTCTTTAAGAAGTTTAACAGCATGCGCACCCATACGTGACGCCAATACACGGTCACGCGCAGTTGGAGAACCACCACGTTGAATATGTCCAAGTTCTGTCACACGAAGGTCGCTTGTATCCCCAGCTTCTTTTAGTTTTTTACCAAATTCAGCTGCTGACATCACACCTTCTGCCAAGACGATGATATTGTGTTTTTTACCACACTCATAACCACATTTAATGCTTTCTACGATATCTTCAATCTTGAATCCTTCTTCAGGAATGATGATTTCATCAGCACCAGTTGCAATACCAGCCCAAAGAGCGATATCACCAGCGTTACGTCCCATAACTTCAATAACAAAAGTACGACGGTGACTTGATGACGTATCACGAATCTTATCGATAGCGTCCATAGCAGTTGTGACCGCTGTGTCAAAACCGATTGTGAAGTCAGTACCAACGATATCGTTATCGATTGTACCTGGAAGACCGATAGCTGGGAAGCCATGTTCAGTCAAACGCATAGCGCCGTGGTAAGATCCGTCACCACCGATAACAACTACACCTTCAATTCCGTGTTTTTTCAATTGCTCAATCCCTTTAAGTTGCCCTTCAAGTTGAGCGAACTCTGGGTAACGAGCTGAGTGAAGGAAAGTACCACCACGAGAAATGATGTCTCCTACTGAAGCTGCATCTAGGGGATGAATTTCACCGGCAACCATACCAGCATATCCGTCATAAATACCAAACACTTCCATTCCTTCTGAAATTGCTTGACGAACAACTGCACGGATAGCAGCGTTCATACCAGGGGCGTCTCCACCACTAGTCAAAACAGCAATACGTTTCATATTGGTTTATGCTCCTTTTTCTTTTAACATTCTTATTGATTATACCACATTTGATTTTAAAATTCTTCTATTTTCCGTATTTTTAGCGATAAATCGTTTTCATAACGATTTCATTCAACTTCGCTTCTAATTCATTGGATTTAGCTACAAAATGATGAGGGGAAACGATTGTTTTCTGTTCCTCTTCATACCTGACGATGACTGGGATTGGACCTTTAAATTGTTCTAAAATACGTGAAATTTCTTGATCCGATTCATGATTTTTTACCTGTATCCAAAAGCGTTCAGCAACTGCTTCTCTTATTTCTTGTGCAATCATTTGCAGACGGCCATCTCGTGACTGGATTTTTCCTTTTATATAGTAGAAGGCTCCCTCTTTTATTTCCTGCCCAACCTGACGATATAAGTCTGAAAAGAGGGTAACATCCAATTTTTTCTTACTATCATCTACCTGTAAGAAAGCCATGTTTTCGCCCTTTTTGGTACGAATTACTTTTATCTTCTGAACTTCAACCAAAATAATAGCGTAGCTATTTTCTGACAAATTCCCAATTGGGGTAATCCGGTAAATAGCTTTACTTGCAATAGTTTGTAGGGGATGTTTGCTGACACCTATCCCTAAAAGCTCTTGTTCCATATAGAATTTTTCTTGATCTGTCCAATCTTCCGATTCCTGCCAACTATAAATAGTATCTCCAAACAAACTTCCTAACTCTTTTACAAATTCAAATAGATTAACTAAATTATTGAATACTTTTTGACGATTTTTTTCAAATAAATCGAAAAGGCCAACTTTTACCAAAGGTTCTAGCAGAGGAAGTTTCAGATAATTCTCAGGTAATTTAGCTATAAAATCTTCAATGTTAGAATAGGGTCTGTTTTCAAGAATCCATAGAGCCAGATCATTGCTGACTCCCTTAATCGATTTCAAACCTAGATAGATGGCCTTGTTGGCAATTTTATCATGATAGGGAATGGTGTTGATGGACAGAGGCGCTACTTCAAAGCCTGCTTCTAAGGCATCTGTTAAGTAATCACTGTTGGCAGAATTCAACATAATCTGATAAAAGATGGCTGGATAATGCGTTTTGAAATAAGCCAACTGGAAAGCCAAGGCTGAGTATGCATAGGCATGTGACCTGTTAAAACCATAACCTGCAAACTTCTCCATGACATCAAAGACCTGCTCTGCCTTTTCCGCAGTATGTCCAGCTTCTAATGAACCTTGAATAAAGGAAGCCCTCATCTCATGCATGGCAGAGGCATCCTTTTTCCCCATAGCCCGACGCAAAATATCGGCTTTCCCAAGACTAAATCCAGCAAAACGCTGGGCAACCTGCATAACCTGCTCCTGATAGAGCATAATTCCGTATGTTGGAGCCAAAATATCCTCCAGTACTGGATCCAGAACAGTCACTTCTTCCTGCCCATGCTTTCTAGCTACAAAATTATTGATATAGTCACTAGCACCTGGTCTATTTAGGGAAGTAGTTGCTACGACATCTTCAAAACAGACTGGTTGCACACGTTTTAGCAAGCGAATGGCACCAGGTTGCTCAAATTGAAAGATACCTTTTGTATTACCAGAAGCAAATAAAGCCAGCGTTTCTTTGTCTTCCAAATCGATTTCTTCTATTTCCAGATGAATACCTTCTGATTCAGCAAGCAACTCTTGCATTTTCTGGACAAAGGTCAAATTTCTTAGTCCCAGAAAATCCATCTTTAAAAGCCCACTAGCTTCAACTCCATGAGCATCATACTGAGTCAGTGGAATTTCATCACCATGCTTTAGAGGAATGTAGTTGGTCAAATCTTGGTCACTGATTACAACACCAGCTGCATGGACAGAGGTTTGTCTTGGATATCCCTCAATCTTGCAGGCAATTTCAAAGGCTTTTTGGTATTCTAACTTACTATTGATTTGCTGACGAAACTGGAGGTTACCCTCATAAGCCGACTTGAGATTGTCACGAAAACTGATTTTCTTGGTAATTGCAGATAATTCATACTCTGGTACACCATAGCGTTTCAAAACATCTCGCAAGGCCTGCTTTGCTCCAAAGGTTGAAAAAGTAACGATTTGTGCAGCATGTTTACTACCATATTTATTGCCAACATATCTGATAAAATCTGGACGATAAATATCAGGAATATCGATATCAATATCAGGCATAGTATAGCGTTCACGATTGAGAAAGCGTTCAAAAATCAGATTTTTCTCTACTGGGTCAATCCCTGTGATATCTAAGGCATAGGAAACCAAGCTACCAACTGCAGAACCCCGTCCCATACCCATATAATAGCCATTCGAACGTCCAAAACGCAGCAAATCCCAGACAACCAAGAAATAATCGTCAAAGCCCATATCATGAATAACAGCCAATTCTTGGTCTAGACGGTCTTGATATTCTTTACCAGTTAACCCCTTCTGAGCAAGCCCCAATTCAGCACGTTCTCTCAATTCTTCCACTGCTGGTCTAGCTGGATTAAAACGAGGTAATTTTAAACTAGTATCCAAGTCATAATAAATACCTGAAATAAGCTTTTCTAAGTTTTCCAAGGCTTTAGGAAAACGTTCTTGGAATAATTTCTCTAAAGAACTTGCTGATATAAGGACATCTTGTCGTGAGCGCAAAGGAACTTCTCTGAGCGGTAGATTTTCTTTAATCGCTGTTAAAATTTGAAGAACTTCTCTATCCCTACTTTCAAAGGCATTGACCCGATAAAGTGGCAAAATAGGACGATAAAATTCGCTGGCCAGTGTTTCTGGGTAAACCCCTATATAGTAATCACAGCCTAGATTTAGTGATTCAAGCTCTTCAAAATAAGGCACAATTACCGCGATATCCTCCAGGTACTGGGACAGGACTGACCAAGTTTTCTCCCCCTGCATCTTGGCTGTTGATAGTTTCATCAACTGCTGATAGCCCACACTAGATAAAGCTAAAAAGCGCAGATTCACTTCCTTATCATCTACAAGCACATTCATTTCAAGCCCAAGCAAAGGATGAATGCCGTATTTTTTTGTAACCTCTAGAAAGTCGAAAGCCCCATAAAGATTGTCAATATCCATCATAGCCAGATGAGTGTATCCATAGTCTTTTGCTACTCTCACATACTTGTCGATTGAAATGACACTCTCCATAAAACTATAGACTGTTTTTGTATCTAGTTGTGCGATCAATTTACACTTCTCCTCTATCCTTCTCACTATATTATACCATTTTCAAAAAGAGAAAGACAAAAGCAATGACTCCTATCTCTATTTTATCCTTAAAGTAAAATTTTTTGAACGAAAAAAGCAAAAATACATTTAAAGAATCAAATGATCCGGTAATTTTTTTACTTTTTTATCCCAAGAAGTGAATATATCTTTTAAAATAGAAAGACACATCCAGTTAATCTATTTACTATTATAATTTGTTTTGAACTATAGAGTTGTGCCTGTTTTTCATATAAATAATATTCATTATTCTTTAATTAATTTCTTTCTCACTTAATAATTCCCTTTCTCCTATTTTTTTGATATAATAACCTTAATTATTATTTTACAAGGAGGTTTTATGCGCTTTAATCAATTCAGCTATTTATCACTTCCAAGAGATACTATTTTATATGAATTAAAAAAGTATGGATTTGATTTTCCATCTGAGTCAACAAATAAAAAGATGTTGGAGTCTTTTCTAAGTCGTTTCTTTTTCACTTATCAAGACACCAACTATCCACTTTCCATCCTAGCATCTGATAAAAAAACAGACCTGCTAACATTTTTTCAATCAGAAGATGAACTGACAGCAGATATTTTTTATACTGTTGCTTTTCAACTTTTAGGCTTTTCTTATTTGATTGACTTCGAAGACAGTGAATCTTTTCGTAAAGAGACTGGATTTCCTATTGTATACGGTGACTTGATTGAAAATCTCTATCAGTTACTCAATACTCGCACCAAAAAGGGAAATACTCTTATCGACCAACTTGTTAGTGATGGTCTTATTCCGGAGGATAATGACTACCACTACTTTAACGGCAAGAGTTTAGCAACTTTTTCCAGCCATGATGTTATTCGAGAAGTGGTCTACGTTGAGTCTCGTGTCGATACTGACCAAAAAGGTCTACCAGACTTAGTCAAGGTCAGCATTATTCGTCCACGTTACGAGGGGCAAATTCCTGCCATCATGACAGCAAGTCCTTATCATCAGGGAACAAATGACAAGGCTAGTGACAAGGCTCTCTACAAGATGGAGGGCGAGCTTGAGGTTAAACCTGCTTATAAGATTGAACTAGAGGAACCTCAACTCAATCTCGTCCACCCCCAAGGTCAAGCTGAGCTTGTGTCAGAAGCTGAGGAAAAGCTAACGCACATCAATGCTAGCTATACACTCAACGACTACTTCCTCCCACGAGGTTTTGCCAATCTCTATGTGTCAGGTGTTGGTACCAAAGACTCTACTGGTTTCATGACTAACGGAGACTATCAACAAATCGAAGCTTATAAAAATGTCATCGATTGGCTCAATGGCCGTTGTCGTGCCTTTACCGACCACACGCGCCAGCGTCAAGTCAAGGCTGACTGGTCAAACGGAAAAGTTGCCACAACTGGACTTTCCTATCTTGGAACCATGTCCAATGGTCTTGCGACTACAGGCGTCAATGGTTTAGAGGTTATCATTGCTGAGGCTGGCATTTCTTCATGGTACAACTACTATCGTGAAAACGGTCTGGTAACTAGTCCAGGCGGTTATCCAGGTGAGGACTTTGACTCCCTTGCTGAGTTAACCTATTCTCGTAATCTCTTGGCTGGCGACTATATCCGTGGCAATGAAGCTCACCAAGCTGACTTAGAAAAAGTAAAAGAACAACTGGATCGCAAGACTGGCGACTATAACCAGTTTTGGCATGATCGCAACTATCTACTCAATGCCCATAATGTAAAAGCAGAGGTTGTCTTTACCCACGGTTCACAGGATTGGAATGTCAAACCACTTCATGTTTACCAGATGTTCCATGCGCTTCCTGCTCATATAAATAAGCACCTCTTTTTCCATAATGGCGCACATGTTTACATGAACAACTGGCAGTCCATTGACTTCCGTGAGTCCATGAACGCCTTGTTGACAAAGAAATTACTGGGACAAGATACAGATTTCCAACTTCCTACTGTTATCTGGCAGGACAATACAGCCCCTCAGACTTGGTTATCACTTGATAACTTCGGTGGGCAAGAAAACTTTGAAACCTTCTCACTTGGTCAAGAAGAGAAAATCATTCAAAACCAGTACCCAGATAAGGATTTTGAGCGCTATGGTAAGACCTACCAAACCTTCAATACAGAACTCTATCAAGGAAAAGCCAATCAGATTACTATTGACCTTCCTGTGACTAAGGATCTTCACTTGAACGGTCGAGCTCAACTCAATCTTCGTATCAAATCCAGCACAAACAAGGGGCTTTTATCTGCTCAACTACTGGAACTTGGTCAAAAGAAATACCTACAACCTTATCCAGCTATTTTAAGTGCTAAAACCATTGATAATGGACGCTACCACATGTTGGAAAATCTCTGTGAATTACCAATTAGACCAGATACACAACGAGTCGTGACAAAAGGTTACCTCAATTTACAAAATAGAACTGATCTACTGTTAGTAGAGGATATCACTGCAGATGAATGGATGGATGTGCAATTTGAACTACAACCTACTATTTACAAGTTAAAAGAAGGAGATACTCTTCGTTTAGTCCTCTATACGACTGACTTTGAAATCACCATACGTGACAATACCGCTTACCAGCTGACTGTTGATCTTGAACAGTCTACACTTATCCTACCTCACTAAAAAAGGAGTTAAATTATTATGAATAAATCTGAACACCGACACCAACTCATACGCGCTCTTGTAACGAAAAATAAGATTCACACACAAGCTGAGTTACAATCTCTTCTTGCCGATAATGATATTCAAGTTACACAAGCGACACTTTCGAGAGATATTAAAAGTATGAACCTGTCAAAAGTACGAGAAGAAGATAACTCTTACTATGTGCTAAATACAGGTTCTATCTCAAAATGGGAAAAACGCCTCGAACTCTACATGGAAGACGCCCTTGTCTTGATGCGCCCAGTTCAACACCAAGTCCTACTAAAAACCCTTCCTGGACTGGCTCAATCATTTGGTTCTATCATTGATGCTTTGAGTTTCCCTGATGCTATCGCTACCCTCTGTGGTGATGATGTCTGTCTTGTCATCTGTGAAGATGCAGAAGCTGCTCAACATTGCTTTGAAGATCTGAAACGGTTCGCCCCACCATTTTTCTTTGGTGAATAAACAGAAACTGAACTCAAAAACTGCAGAACTCTCAAAATTTTAAACAGTAGTGAATTGATGTCAGCTAACAGCTAGCGAATACAATAGCTGATTCCTGCTGAAAAGTGAGCTATGCAGCTTAATAAAACAAAAAAAGAAATCTATCTCATACATGAGTACAAAAGCTCCCCTTATAGTTTCTAGTGAAAAACAAATATTCACTAGAAACTATAAGGGGAGTCTTCATATATCTAAAAGAAATTCTAAATCTGTTTCAGCTTGATATAGTGTTTGAATAAAATGTGAACAAATTTATTAGGGAATTCAAATCAATTTCATGCTTTAAAAGTCGTTTCGTACTATTTTAGATTCAATTAATTATACATCATAGATAATCCGCTTCAAAAATCTCTTCAAATCACGTCAGGTTTACATTTCCGTATAAGAGAGAAATTTATTGTTGCAATACTTTTCTTGGCTTAGTACCTTCAGCTGGACCAATGACACCTGCCATCTCAAGCTCTTCCATGAGACGGGTCGCACGGTTAAATCCAACTGATAAACGACGCTGAATCATAGATGCGCTGGCTTTCTGGGTTTCGATTACCAAAGCCTTGGCTTCTTCAAAGAGCGGATCACCACCAGATTCACCATCTGAAAATTCTCCTTCATTTTCAGAAACCTCACCTGGATCAAAACTCTCATCGTAGTCCGCATCAGCCTGATCCTTGATGAAGTTTACGATGCGTTCAACATCATCATCCGAGATAAAGGATCCTTGAAGACGAACTGGATGATTTTCATCAATCGGTTTAAAGAGCATGTCACCTCGGCCAAGCAGTTTTTCTGCTCCATTTTCATCCAAGATAGTACGGGAGTCTGTCCCTGATGAAACCGCAAATGCGACACGAGATGGGACATTGGCTTTGATTAGACCAGAGATGACATCAACCGATGGACGCTGGGTTGCAAGAATCATGTGGATACCTGCAGCACGTGCCTTCTGTCCAAGACGAATAATGGCATCTTCCACTTCCTTGCTGGCCACCATCATAAGGTCAGCCAGCTCATCAACAATCACGACAATGAGCGGTAGCGGAACCTGCTTGTACTCAGACTGGGCATTGAACTCTTCTACCTTGGCATTAAAACCTGCAATATTGCGAACTCCTACCTTGGCAAAGAGTTCATAACGATTTTCCATTTCATCCACAACCTTTTGCAGAGCCTTGCTGGCCTTGCGTGGATTGGTCACGACTGGAATCAAGAGGTGGGGAATATCATTGTAAACAGATAACTCAACCATCTTGGGATCAACCATCATAAACTTGACCTGGTCGGGTCTTGCTTTCATCAGAATGCTAGCGATAATGCCGTTAACTGCTACCGACTTCCCTGAACCCGTTGAACCTGCGACTAGCAAGTGGGGCATCTTGGAGAGGTCAAATGCTCTTGCGGTTCCATTAACAGCCTTCCCTAAAGGAATTTCCAAGAGATTTTCTGCTTTCGTTTGAGATTGTTCCCATAGTTCTCGGAAAGAAACTGTCGCAATCTCAGAGTTAGGTACTTCGATTCCCACTAAAGATTTCCCTGGGATAGGCGCTTCGATTCGGACATCCTTGGCTGCCAAGGCTAGAGCGAGGTCATCTGCTAGATTGGAAATGCGGTTGACCCTCACACCCACTGCAGGCTTGACTTCATACTTGGTCACCGATGGCCCAATTTCGGCCTGTTCAACCGTTACCTTGATACCAAAACTAGCAAAGGTTTCTTCAAGGATTTTGATATTTTCACGAACGATTTTCTTCTCTTTAGACTGGTCTTTGGGTTTATCAGGGGCAAAGAGTTGTAAGCTTGGAAGTTTGTATTCAAGAGCCTCCTTGGCTAAAAAATCGACCTGAACATCTTCGTCATCAGAGTTATCTCCCTGTTCAGGGAATTCAAGTTCAGCTTGAGGCAGGATGATTTCTGGTTCTACCCACTCTTCTTCTGGAACAGGTGGAACGTCAAGCACAACATCTTCTGTCAGAATTTCACCCGTTTCCATATCAACAGGAGGCATATCGAGTAAGGCTTTTTCGGTCTCTTCTTGTTCTAATCTAGCCTCTTCCTCAGCCTTTTGACGAGCTTTTTCTTCTTGTTTGACAAAGCGTTCCTCTTTTCGACGCTCATGACCTTCCCGCCATTTGGCAAAGCCTCTACTGAAAAATTCAGCAATATCGTAAACAGACCAAGGACTGATTAGCAGGGCTCCAGCTAAAATCAAGATAGAACCAATAAAGTAAGTACCGATATTTGAGAAGAGAAAGGCTGTTGGCACATAAAGTCCAACACCAATCAAGCCACCTCCAGCAAAACTGGTCGTTCGAAAACCAGCCAAATCAGTCACAACCTGAGCCATGGTTCCTTTTAGAACGGACTTGTCCAAGCCATATTTCCAAACCAAGTAGGCTTCAAAAATCAGGAGCAAGCCTGCAAATATGGTGAAAAAGCCAGATAAGAGTCCTTCCTGTTTTCGTATCCACTTGAAAAAGAAGAGATAGATTAAAAGGGCAAATATTGCCATATAGGCTAAGTTTCCCACCAACAAGCGAATTAAATTGTAAAGGGTTATACCTGCAGCCCCTAATTTGAAGGCTGCAAAAATCAATAAAATCGCGATTCCTAGCGAAATCAACATCCGTTGTATCGCTTCTTTTCTTTCGAGTTCTGCTTTAGACGGTCTCCGTCTTGTTTTACTTGTATTCTTGTTTGCCATTCTTCTATTATACCATATTTCACAGGCATTTCGGAAAGAGAAAAAGACTGCACCAAACGGTCCAATCTTTTTATTTTCTATCTAAGTTTTATGCTTGTGGTTTGCGTAGGTAACCATAAACTACACCACTTACAATTGCTCCAATCAAGACAAAGACTAGGTAAAGAAGGGCATTTGAAGTAAGAGCGATGACGAAGATTCCTCCGTGTGGCGCCATGAGTTTGATACCTGCAAGACCAACGAGTCCGCCTGCTACTGCAGAACCAAGGATAAAGCTTGGGATAGCACGAGCTGGGTCAGCGGCACCAAATGGAATCGCTCCCTCAGTAATAAATGACAAGCCCATGATGATGTTTGTCAAACCAGAGTTGCGTTCTTCCTTAGTAAATTTATCTTTAAAGAGAAGAGTTACGACAAAGATTGCAAGTGGTGGCACCATTCCTCCAGCCATAACTGCTGCCATAGCAACAGAACCACCTGAAGAAACAGTTGCTGCAAGCGTACCTGTACCAAAGACATAGGCAGCTTTGTTAACTGGTCCACCCATGTCAACAGCCATCATTCCACCAAGGACGATACCAAGAAGGACAGCTGAACCGCCTCCAAGACCGCCTAGGAAGTCATTCATAGCAGTGTTGATTGCTGCCATTGGGATGTTAACAGCTAGCATGACAAATCCAGTCAAGATTGTTCCAAGAAGTGGCAAGAGAAGGATTGATTTTGCACCTTCAAGTGAACGAGGAACTTTAACGTATTTCTTGATAGCAAGAACTAAAGCACCTGCGATAAATCCACCAACAAGGGCACCTAGGAAACCAGATGAGACACCTGCAAGAGTTGACGTTGCTTCACCACCTGCTGCATAAGGGATTTTACCAAAGGCAAACCCTTCCTTGGCAATAGCACCAGCCACGAAACCTGCTACCAAACCGGGCTTTTCAGCAATAGAGTAGGCAACATAACCCGCAAAAACTGGAAGCATCAAACCAAAGGCAGCGCCACCGATTTTCATGAACATCGAAGCTAGTTCATGGTAAGAACCAAGATTGCCAAGGTTTTCATTTGGAACACCCAAAGCACCGTCAATCAAGAAGGCAAGGGCAATCATGATACCACCACCAATAACAAATGGCAACATTTGAGATACACCACTCATCAAGTGTTTGTAGAAGGCACCACCAAGGCTTTGTTTTTCGTTAGAGGCTGTTGCAGCTTTTGCACCATTAGCTGCACGGTAGACTTCAGCATCTCCTGAAAGAGCCAAGTTAATTAACTCTTCTGTCTTACGGATACCGTCAGCAACTGGACGATTAATCAATGGTTTGCCATCGAAACGATCCATTTCAACCGCCTTGTCTGCAGCGATGATAACAGCTTTAGCCTTGCGGATGTCCTCAGCAGTTAGTTGGTTACCAACACCGCTAGCTCCGTTGGTTTCCACCTTAATTCCAACACCCATTTCAGCAGCCACTTTTTGAAGGGCTTCTTGAGCCATGTAAGTGTGGGCAATACCTGTTGTACAAGCTGTAACGGCTACGATAAAGTCCCCAGAGTCATTGGTAGGTGCTTGAACTGGCTCCTCAGCTTTTTCTGAAGCTTGGTTAAAAAGTTCGATAACTTGATCAGCTGATTGCGCTTGGCGAAGTTTGTCAGCAAAACCGTCTTTCATCAAGTATTGAGACAATTCTGCCAAGGCTGCTAAGTGAGTGTCATTAGCACCTTCTGGAGCTGCAATCATAAAGAAGAGGTCAGTTGCTTGTCCATCCAAGCTCTCGTAGTCAACACCCTTGTTTGACTTGGCAAAGAGAACTGTCGCTTCTTTTACAGCAGCGTTTTTGCTGTGAGGCATAGCAATTCCATCACCCAAACCAGTGGAAGTGAGAGCTTCACGCGCTAAAATTCCTTCTTTAAAGGTTTCAAAATCTGTCACATAACCGTGGTCTGTCAAACTTTTAATCATCTCTTCAATGACAGCAGTTTTTTCAGTTGCCTGCAAATCCAGCAACATGACATCTTTTCTCAATAGGTCTTGAATTTTCATCTTTTTTCTACCTCAACTTTTTCATATGTTTCTTTAATAAATTCCGCCGTTGCCAAGTCATCCGAGAAGGTAGTTGCTGTTCCACAAGCCACTCCCCATTTGAAGGCTTCTACTGCGTCTTTTGATTTGACAAATTCACCTGTGAATCCGGCAACCATAGAATCACCAGCTCCAACTGAATTTTTCACAGTTCCCTTAATAGGTTTGGCAAAGTAAGCTCCCTCAGATGTGACAAGAAGGGCACCGTCACCAGCCATAGAGATAATGACGTTTTGAGCACCTTTAGCCAGTAACTCACGAGCATAGTTCTCGATTTCATCTAAACTTTCGAGTTTCACTCCAAAGATAGCTCCAAGTTCGTGATTGTTTGGTTTGACAAGAAGTGGCTGGTAGTCCAAACTATCAATCAAGGTCTGTCCTTCAAAATCACAAACCACTTGCGCACCCGTCTGACGCGTCAAGGCAATCAAATCCTTGTAGATAACATTGCCTAGATTTTTAGAACTTGAACCTGCAAACACAACCGTATCTTCTGTTGTCAGACTAGATAAAATAGCTTTCAATTCTTCTAGCTGGGCTGGTTCGACATTTGGACCCGTTCCGTTGATTTCTGTTTCTTGGTCTGCTTTAATCTTGACATTGATGCGAGTATCTTCTGCTACTTGGACAAAACGTGTCTCGATTTCTTCCTCTGCCAGAGTATCTGTGATAAATTTACCAGTAAAACCACCGATAAATCCAGTTGCTGTATTGGGAACATCTAAGCGTTTCAAGACACGACTGACATTGATTCCTTTCCCACCAGCAAACTTATCATCACTATCCATTCGATTGACACTACCGACTTGGACTTGGTCCAAACGAACGATATAGTCAATGGATGGATTAAGTGTGACTGTATAAATCATACTTCTATTACCTCCGTTTTCTCCTTAATAACCTGCAAGAGCTCATGCCCTTGACTTGTAATAACAATAGCTCGTTTGAGTGGTGCTACCTTGGCAAAGCAAGTTTGTCCAATTTTAGACGAATCCACTAAGACGTAGGTCTGTTTGGCATTCTCTAAAATAGCACGCTTCACAGCCCCCTCCTCCATATCAGGAGTCGTATAATAGCCATCGTCCACACCATTCATCCCGATAAAGGCACGGTCAAAGTGCAATTGGTTAATCTGGTTAAGAGCAACTCCCCCGATGCTCGCATCTGTTGCCATCTTGACACTTCCTCCAACCATGACAGTTGGAATCTGCTTTTCAACCAACTGTGCGGCATGGTGAATCGAATTTGTCACAACAGTAATATTCTTATTAACCAATTCATGGATCAAAAAAGCAGTTGTTGTTCCAGCATCGATAAAGATGACATCTTGTTCCTTGATGAGAGAGGCTGCTTTCTGAGCCAGCAACTTCTTCTCCTGAAGGTTTTTGACAGATTTTTCTTGAATAGTTTCTTCTTCCTGCAAGGAGTGAGGCAATTCTGCTCCACCATGTACACGACGAAGCTTATTTTCTGCTTCTAACTCATCCAAGTCTCTTCGAACCGTTGATTCTGACGTTTCTAACAAACTAACTAATTTCTCTAGAGAAACTACATGATGTTGATTTAACTCCTCTAAAATAAGTTGCTTCCGCTCTGTTTTTAACACTGAATCACCTCCTGTTATCGTTTACACTATTCATTCTATCACACTTTCTTTTAAAGTCAAACATTTTTTATCATTTTCTTTCAAATTCTATCATTTTTCTCATTTCAAAAATTTTTAATTGCAAGATAAGAACCTTTATGGTAGACTATTTGAGTAAGTATTGGAAGATTACTCAAGAGGCTTAAGAGGCCGTGTTGGAAACGCGGTAGGCGTGTAACAGCGTGCGTGGGTTCGAATCCCATGTCTTCCGTTTATTTTAAAAAAGATACCCAAGAAATCGAGTCCACTGAAAAAATAGGTCTCTTACTTTTAATGAAATGAAAACCGGGGAATCTCTCGTTAATTTGAGCGAGTT
>NZ_CAMHZG010000013.1:0-43058 GCF_946190115.1 Streptococcus mitis
TTAAGGTAAAACTAAAAGGACTTAGCCCTGTGCAATACAGAACTAAATCCTTCGGATAAATTAATTGTCTAACTTTTGGGGGTCAGTACAATTCTGAACTGACGTTTTTTTGTATGCTTATTTTGATTTGATATAGTTGATACCATCTGCTTTTGGTGCGACTGCTTTTCCAAAGAAGGCTGCCAAGACAAGAATTGTCAAAACATAAGGTGCGATTTGAAGATAAACCGCAGGCAATCCTTGTAGGAACGGCAATTGAGAACCGATAACAGCCAAACTTTGTGAAAGCCCAAAGAATAGACTAGAAAGCATGGCTCCGATTGGATTCCATTTTCCAAAAATCATCGCAGCAAGAGCGATAAATCCAGGTCCAACAATAGTTGTCACTGAGAAGTTGACTGAGATGGATTGAGCATAAATTGCTCCTCCAATTCCACCTAGGAAACCTGAAATGATAACCCCTAAATATCTCATCTTGTAGACATTGATTCCCAAAGTATCCGCTGCTTGCGGGTGTTCACCGACAGAGCGAAGACGAAGACCAAAGCGAGTCTTGAAGAGGATAAACCAAGCAAGGAATGAGAAGGCAATCGCCAGATAACCAAGTAGACTAGTTGACTTGAAGAAGATATCACCAATCACTGGGATATTTGCCAAAACTGGGAAATCAAAGCGTCCAAAAGTCTGACTTAGGTTGTCGGTTTGTCCTTTGTTATAAAGAACTTTCACCAAGAAAACAGCCAAGGCAGGCGCCATCAAGTTCAATACCGTACCGCTGACAACATGGTCTGCACGGAAATGAATCGTCGCTGCTGCGTGTATGATAGAGAAGAGACCACCAACCAATCCTGCTACAAGCAAGGATAGCCATGGAGTTGCTGCTCCAAATTGTTCTGCAAATTCAAGGTTAAAGACAACTCCAGAAAAGGCACCCATAACCATAATTCCTTCAAGACCGACGTTTACCACACCACCACGTTCAGAAAAAACGCCACCGATACTTGTAAAGATGAGGGGGGCTGAGTAAATCAGCATAGAAGACACCAAGAGGGTGAGCAAGGTTGTAATAGACATCTTTACTTACCTCCTTTAACTTGTTTTTTCGGTTTGACAAAGCGTTCGATAAGGTAATGAACACTGACAAAGAAGATAATAGACGCTGTTACAATGCTGACAAGCTCAGACGGTACCTGCGCCGCATTCATACCTGGGGCTCCAACTTGGAGAACACCAAACAGGAAGGCTGCAAAGAGAATACCAATTGGTGAGTTTGCTGCAAGTAGACTAACTGCCATCCCGTTAAACCCGACAGCTAATGATGCCCCTTGAACATAGACGTTCTGGAAGGTTCCAAGTCCTTCAACAGCTCCACCAAGACCTGCCAAGGCACCTGAAATAATCATAGATAGGATAATAGTCCGTTTGGCAGAAATACCAGCATATTCTGAAGCATGTGGATTAAGACCAACTGCACGGATTTCAAAACCAAGGGTTGTTTTCTTGAGCATGAACCAAATAACTGCAACGGCAATGATGGCAAAGAAAATACCAATATTCATCCGCGAGTTAGCAGTCAACTCAGCCAACCAAGGTGTCTGATAGGTTGCATTAGCCCCAACACGAATGGTCGAATCTGTACTTTGCATGAAATCTTTAGGGAAAGAATGGATAAAGGCATTTCCTACATACAAGACAATGTAGTTCATCATGATGGTTACGATAACCTCTGACGTCCCTAGATAAGCCCTAAGAATACCTGGAATCGCTCCGACAATCCCACCAGCAATCAAAGCAATCACGATAGTCGCTAAAATCATCAAGGGACGCGGCATATCTGGATGCGACAGGGCAAACCAACCACTGAGAATCCAACCTGCCAAAGCCTGACCAGGAAGCCCGACGTTAAAGAAACCTGCACGACTGGCAACAGCAAAACCAAGACCAATCAAGACCAAAGGCCCCATAGCACGGAAGATTTCTCCAATCCCACGCAGGCTACCAAAGGCTGTATAGAACAATTCTTCGTAGCCCCAAATAGCATCATAACCGAAGATCCACATGACAATGGCTCCAAGTAAAATTCCTAGGAAGACAGAAATCAAGGGAACCGAAATTTGTTGTAATTTTTTAGACATCACTCTTCTCCTTTCCCAAGTTTCCACCAGCCATCAAGACACCAAGTTCTTGTTTATTGGTTGTTTCTGGTGATACAATACCTTGAATCTTACCATCATGGATAACGGCAATACGGTCTGAGACGTTTAAAATCTCATCTAGTTCAAAGCTGACAACAAGGACAGCCTTACCATTATCACGCTCTTCAATCAATCGCTTGTGGATATATTCAATGGCACCGACATCCAACCCACGAGTTGGCTGGCTGACGATAAGGAGATCAGGATCTCGATCAATTTCACGAGCAATAATTGCTTTTTGTTGATTTCCTCCCGAGAGTGCAGCTGCAGGCACAAATTCACTGGCAGCACGAACATCAAATTCTTCCATTAGCTTTTTAGCATAAGAAGTAATATTTGAATAGTTCAAAATTCCATTTTTACTATGTGGTTCTTTATAGTAGGTTTGAAGAGCAATATTTTCAGAAATCATCATTTCTAAAATCAAACCATCACGGTGACGGTCTTCTGGAACGTGCCCAACACTCAACTCTGTAATCTGACGTGGGTGCAAGCCTACAATTGAATCTCCTTTTAGCTCAATGCTTCCAGATTCAACCTTGCGAAGACCTGTGATGGCTTGAATCAGTTCAGACTGACCATTCCCATCAATCCCCGCAATACCAACAATCTCTCCAGAACGAACATCCAAGGACAGATTTTTAACAGCTGGAACACCGCGGTTTTCATTGACCACCAAGTCTTTAATAGACAAGACCACTTCTTTTGGTTGAGAGGCTTGTTTCTCTGTTTTAAAGGAAACAGAACGTCCTACCATCATTTCCGCCAAATCAGCATTGGTAGCCCCTGCAATTTCGACAGTTTCAATTGATTTCCCACGACGGATAACTGTAACGCGGTCAGAAACTGCACGAATCTCGTCCAACTTGTGGGTAATCAAGATAATTGATTTCCCTTCTTTGACAAGATTTTTCAAAATAGCCATCAACTCATCAATTTCTGATGGAGTCAAGACAGCCGTTGGTTCGTCAAAGATAAGGATATCAGCCCCCCGATAAAGGGTTTTTAAAATTTCTACACGTTGTTGGGCTCCAACTGAGATATCTGCTACCTTGGCAGAAGGGTCAACAGCTAAGCCATAACGTTCAGAAAGAGCCTTGATTTCTTTGCTAGCTCCAGCGATATCTAGCATACCATTTTTAGTCAATTCACTACCTAAAATGATGTTTTCAGCCACTGTGAAGGCTTCTACCAACATAAAGTGCTGGTGAACCATTCCGATTCCCAAGCTAGCTGCTTTAGATGGTGAATCGAGGTTGACAACTTGACCGTTGACCGCGATTTCACCACTGGTTGGTTCAAGAAGCCCTGCTAACATGTTCATGAGCGTGGACTTTCCAGCCCCATTTTCTCCTAAAAGTGCATGAATTTCACCTTTTCGTAGGTTCAGGTTGATTTTGTCGTTGGCAACAAATTCACCAAACACCTTGGTAATATCACGCATCTCAATGACATTTTCGTGTGCCATGTGCTCTTCCTTTCAGAGTCTTATTTTATTTCAATAAAACTTGCTAGTTTGTATAGTAGCAAGCTTTACTGAGACAAAATGACTTTGTCTCAACTCTTAAAAAGCGGCCGATGGCCGCTTCCTAAGAAATAACTTCCATCCATTATTTTTCAGGAACTTTTACGCTTCCATCAAGGATTTTAGCTTTAGCATCTTCGACAGCTTTTTTACCTTCTTCTGAAAGGTTTGTTACTGCCAAGTCAACCCCTTTATCTTTCAATGAGTAAACGATCACTTGACCGCCAGGGAATTCACCTTTTTCTGCCTTGTTAGCAATATCTTTTACAGTTGTACCAACTTGTTTCAAAGTAGATACAAGAACAAAGTTTGATTCTTTGCCATCTTTAGAAGTGTATTTACCTTCTGCTTCTTGGTCACGGTCAACACCGATAACCCAAACTTTTTCATTTTCAGGACGGCTTTCGTTGAGTGATTTTGCTTCTGCAAAGACACCTGCACCTGTACCACCAGCTACTTGGTAAACAATATCTGCACCAGCTGCGTATTGTGCGGCTGCAATTGTTTTACCTTTAGCAGCATCACCAAATGAACCAGCGTAGTCAACTTGTACTTTGATAGATGGGTCTACTGACGCAACACCAGCCTTGAATCCTGCTTCAAAACGAGAGATAACTTCTGACTCCATACCACCTACAAAACCAACTTGTTTTGTTTTAGTTGTTTTGGCTGCGGCCACACCAGCAAGGTAACCTGACTCATTATCAGCAAATGTTACACTAGCAACATTCTTTTTATCTTTAATCACATCATCAATCAAAACATAGTTCAAATCCGTGTGCTCTTCTGCTGCATCTTTAACTGCATTGTGAAGAGCAAAACCAACACCGAAGATTAGGTTGTAACTTCCAGCCGCTTGTTGCAAGTTGTTAGCATAGTCAGCTTCACTTGTTGATTGGAAGTAAGTGAAACCTTTATCTTTTGAAAGGTTGTGTTCTTTACCCCAAGCCTGCAAACCTTCCCAAGCTGATTGGTTGAATGATTTGTCATCAACACCACCAGTATCAGTGACGATTGCTGCTTTTGTCTTCACATCAGAAGATGAATCTGCCTTACGAGAAGAGCGGTTACCACATGCAGCAAGTCCAACTGCTGCCACTGCAACTAGACCAAGGCCTAGCCATTGTTTCTTGTTCATTACTGAACCTCCTAAATAAGATGTGCAACGATGTTGCAAGTATGGATTGATTGGTCACAAGGACCGTGCCACTCAGAGAGCGACTCAGACTAGTTTAAGTCTGTAAAAGAGTATGGAAGTAATTCCCCGACCGTCATCTCGACCGTCGATTTATCTTTTGCGACTAAGGTCACTTTTAGATCTTGTTCAAAAAATTCGACCATTACTTGGCGACAAGCACCACATGGTGAAATCGGTTTTTCAGTTTGACCATAAACAATCAGCTCTGAAAATTCTCTTTGTCCTTCAGATATAGCCTTAAAAATGGCTGTTCTCTCACCGCAATTGGTCAAAGAATAGCTAGCATTTTCAATATTCACTCCCGTGTAAACACTTCCGTCTTTTGCCACTAAAACTGCTCCGATAGGAAAGTGAGAATAGGGTACATAGGCTTGCTTGCTGGTTTCAATTGCTAGTTCAATCAACTCAGTAGTCGCCATCTGCCAATTCTCCTTTTAAAATGGCTACCCCAGCTGAAGTTCCGATACGGGTCGCCCCTGCTTCCACAAAGGCAAGAGCATCTGCATAAGAACGAGCTCCACCAGCAGCCTTGACACCCATATCAGGTCCAACTGTTTCACGCATTAATTGAACATCTGCTACCGTAGCCCCACCAGTTGAAAAGCCAGTAGATGTTTTAACAAAATCAGCTCCCGCTTTTTGGGCCAATTGGCAAGCAACAACCTTTTCATCATCCGTCAACAAGCAAGCTTCAATAATGACTTTCACTAACTTGTCACCACTTGCTTCTACAACCGCACGGATGTCCGATTCAACCAAATCAAGATTACCTGTTTTGAGAGCCCCAACATTGATCACCATATCAATCTCGTCTGCACCATTTTGAATAGCTTCTTTGGTTTCAAAAGCTTTCACAGCTGAAGTTGTTGCTCCCAAGGGGAAACCTACTACTGTGCAGACCTTGACATCTGTGCCTTCAAGCCCTTTTTTGGCATGTTCAACCCAGGTCGGATTAACGCAAACACTGGCAAAATCATACTCCCTAGCCTCAGACAACAAACAATCAATTTGATTTTCTGTTGCATCTTGTTTTAAAAGCGTATGATCGATATATTTATTTAATTTCATATTCGGATCCTCCTGCGGTTTATGAGATAATTTCTATAATTTCTCGTAAACTTTGCACCCTATCATTTATTTTAACATATTTTTGAAAATCTGTAACTAGCTGAGGAGAAATTTTTCCATTTGTGTATACTTTTGCAACAATTTCTCCCTTTTGAACGGAATCTCCAACTTTCTTTTCAAAAACAATTCCTGTTTCATAGTCCAAGGCATCAGACTTGACTGCACGGCCTGCCCCCAGTCTCATAGCATAAAGTCCAAATTCCATAGCTGGAAGAGCTGAAATGACACCCGTTTCCTGAGCAGGGATTTCCACCACATGGGCTACATTTACAGGACGATAGAGGTCTTCCAAGTCTCCACCTTGGGCTTGGACCATATCCTCAAACTTAGCCAGTGCTTGACCATTTTCAAGATGTTGGCGAACTTCTTCAACTGACTTGTTAACATTTGCCAGGCCAAGCATAATTTGAGCCAATTCGCATATAAAATGGGTAATATCCTGACGGCCTTGACCTTGTAAAATCTCCAATGCTTCAAGGATTTCAAGGCGATTTCCAATCGCTCGTCCCAAGGGCTGACTCATATCCGTAATGACTGCAACTGTTTTACGGCCTACTGCTTTCCCTAAATCCACCATGGTTTGAGCCAGTTCTCGCGCTTCATCAACAGTCTTCATGAAGGCACCCTCTCCGACAGTTACGTCTAACAAAATAGCATCCGCTCCTGCCGCGATTTTCTTGCTCATCACCGAACTCGCAATCAAAGGAATCGTGTCGACAGTTGCGGTCACATCACGGAGGGCATAGAGAAGTTTATCTGCTTTGACCAGCTGGTCTGATTGCCCAATGACAGATACTCCAATGTCCTGCACCTGTCCAATAAAGTCCTCTTGACTACGTTCTACTTGATAACCCTTAATGGACTCCAATTTATCAATCGTACCGCCCGTATGGCCTAGACCACGACCACTCATTTTTGCCACAGGCACACCAAAACTAGCAACAAGGGGAGCCAAAATCAAGGTCACCTTATCACCAACACCACCCGTAGAATGCTTGTCAACCTTAACCCCATCAATAGCAGATAAATCAAACTCTTGCCCTGTCTGAACCATTTTCATAGTCAAATCAGAAATTTCACGAGTCGTCATTCCTTTAAAATAAACAGCCATAGCAAAAGCAGACATCTGATAATCAGGGACAGTTCCTGACACATAGCCTTCAACTAGCCATTCAATTTCACTCGAAGTCAGTTCTTGACCATCTCGTTTCTTTTGGATTAAATCAACTGCTCTCATTCTTTCACACTTCTAAGGATATAGTATCCCTTATCTTTTTTGACGATTTCGCAATTGCCAAACACATCTTCCATCTTAGACTTAGCACTTGGTGCCCCTTGTTTCTTCTGGATAACGATAGTCAAATCCCCACCAGTTTCCAAGAAATCTTTGCTTTTCTCAATGATTTCATGAACCACTTGTTTACCTGCACGGATAGGAGGATTGGAAATGACATGGTCAAATTTCCCTTTAACTTGTTCATAAATATTGGACTGGAAAATCGTCGCTTCCACTTTATTTCGTTCAGCATTTTGTCGTGCCAAATCCAAGGCACGATTATTGATATCGACCATGGTCGACTGAACTCCATAAGCCTTAGCTAAGGACAAGCCCAAAGGTCCGTAACCACAGCCTACATCAAGAACAGTTTCTCCTTGGTTGACCTCAAGACACTTGAGCAAGAGTTGACTCCCAAAATCAATCATTTTCTTGCTAAAAACACCCGCATCCGTTAAAAAGGTCATTTTTTCTCCCAATAAGTCCACTCTTAACTCATGAATGTCGTGAGCAGCGTCAGGATTTTCTGCATAATACATTTTACTCATGAAACTATTTTACCATAATTTGACTTAAATTGTAAATCGTTTACAAACTGATAATAAAACGAAAAAGACTGAAGAAAGCTAGCCAAGAAGACCTTTTCTTCAATCTCTTTCAATTATTGGAAACGAATGACAAATCATGTAGGAGCAGATATCTCATAGTCTATTGTCTGTAATTAGGCTCATTTTTATGACCATTGCTTAACCTTCAAATACTTTATTATCAACAAAATTCCCAACAGGATGTTTAGATAAAAGCCCAACTGATAAGTTTGTGTCAAGATTTCCAAACTTGTCCAAAGTCGGATTAAATCTTCTAGTGACATGCGGAATAAATAACCCTCTGTAGCAATCCATAGGACTAAAAAGACATAACTTCCAGCAGCAAGCCATTTCGTCCACCGTTTTTTTAGTAGGCAAGCAATCAAGAGCGAACAGATAAAGATAGCTGTTACAATAGCATGTTCCATCAAAAAAGTAAAACCGTAATAGATTTCCACAAAGCGTCTACCATTATCCGCATTCGCCCCTTTTATAAAAGGTAGTGCAAAACTTAAAATAAAACAAAGTTCCAATATGTAACGTTTTAAGATTCTCATAGTACACCTCCTATATGTTGTGAACTAAAAATCTCCCTTTTATTAGCTTATAAATCAGTAGAAGCTATCTCCTACTTCATCAATAAATTGTTCATCCTCTATCTACTTATAGTATATACTATTGACTTAACACATTCAAGAAACCGCTTTATTTTTTTAGCTTTTTATGGTATGATAAACAAAATATCTAGGGGAAAACAAATGACCAACGAATTTTTACATTTTGAAAAAATCAGCCGCCAGACTTGGCAATCTTTACATTGGAAGACAACACCTCCTTTGACAGAAGAGGAATTAGAATCCATCAAGAGTTTTAATGACCAGATTAGTTTACAGGATGTTACCGATGTCTATCTCCCCCTAGCCCATCTCATCCAGATTTATAAGCGTACCAAGGATGATTTGGCCTTTTCAAAAGGAATTTTCCTTCAACGTGAAAGCAAATCCCAGCCTTTTATCATTGGGGTTTCTGGGAGTGTTGCCGTTGGAAAATCCACAACCAGTCGCCTACTTCAAATCCTACTGTCCCGTACACTTACAGATGCTACGGTTGAGTTGGTAACAACTGACGGCTTTCTCTATCCCAACCAGACCTTGCTTGAACAAGGGATTTTAAATCGCAAGGGATTTCCTGAAAGCTATGATATGGAAGCTCTTCTCAACTTCTTGGACCGTATCAAAAATGGACAAGATGTGGATATTCCTGTCTATTCTCATGAAGTCTACGACATCGTACCCGAGGAAAAGCAAAGCGTTAAAGCTGCTGATTTTGTCATTGTTGAGGGAATAAATGTCTTTCAAAATCCACAAAACGAACGTCTTTACATTACCGACTTCTTTGACTTTTCCATCTATGTTGATGCTGCAGTCGATGACATCGAGAGTTGGTATCTGGACCGTTTCTTGAAGATGCTGAGCCTAGCCCAAAACGACCCTAATAGCTACTATTATCGTTTTACTCAGATGCCGATTGGGGAAGTGGAATCCTTTGCCCATCAGGTCTGGACCAGTATCAATCTCACAAATCTACAAAATTATATTGAACCGACCAGAAATCGTGCAGAAGTGATTCTTCATAAAACAAAGAATCATGAAATCGATGAAATTTACTTAAAAAAATAATTTTCCCTTGTCAAAACGTAAGTTTTCAGATATAATGGTATAGTTAGTAAATATGGAGGTAAGAACATTGGCAAACATTAAATCAGCTATCAAACGCGCTGAATTGAACGTTAAACAAAACGAAAAGAACTCAGCTCAAAAATCAGCTATGCGTACTGCTATCAAAGCTTTCGAAGCAAACCCATCTGAAGAACTTTTCCGTGCTGCTAGCTCAGCTATCGATAAAGCAGAAACTAAAGGTTTGATTCACAAAAACAAAGCAAGCCGCGACAAAGCTCGTCTTTCAGCTAAACTTGCTAAATAAGAAACAGTCCATAGAGGCTGTTTTTTTGTCTCCAAATAGGAAAAGGTAGAAAATGAAAATCGCAATTATCGGATATTCTGGTGCTGGTAAGTCAACTCTAGCTGAAAAGTTGTCTCACTACTACTCCATCCCAAAACTTCACATGGACACACTCCAATTTCAACCCGGTTGGCAAGACAGTGACCGTGATTGGATGTTAACCGAGATGAATAACTTTCTCACCAAGCATGAAGCCTGGGTCATCGATGGAAATTATTCTTGGTGCTATTACCAAGAAAGAATGCAGGAAGCTGACCAAATCATCTTTCTCAACTTTTCCCCATGGACTTGTCTATTTCGGGCTTTTAAACGTTATCTCACATACCGAGGCAAGGTCAGAGAAAGTATGGCAGCTGGTTGTCAAGAACAATTTAATTGGGAGTTTATCAGATGGATTCTTTGGGACGGACGGAGCAAATCCGCTAAGGAACGCTACAAGTGGATTCAAAAAAACTATCCATATAAAGTGGTCATCCTCAGATCACAAAAAGAGATAGACCAATTTCTAGATAAGAAAAGGAAGTCCTCCAATTCATAAAGAAGGGCTTCCTTTTTGGCTATAATTAGTCTGCAATCAAGGTTTCCAAACCAACCTTCATCATATCAGTGAAGGTATTTTGACGTTCTTCTGCAGTTGTGTCTTCATCTGGATTGACCAAGCTATCAGAGATAGTCATGATAGCTAGCGCGTCAACATGGTGTTGGGCTGCCAGATAGTAAAGAGCTGCTGCTTCCATTTCCACAGCTTTAACTCCCCATTTACCAAGCTCGATGTTCTTTTCAAAGTAGTTTGAGTAAAAGACATCAGATGATAAAACGTTCCCAACGTGGGTTGTCATACCGAGTTCTTTGGCGATATGGTAGGCCTTGTCCAGCAAATCAAAGTTAGCGATTTGTGGAAAATCGTACTGTGGCCAGTCATTACGGACGATGTTTGAGTTGGTTGCCGCTGCCTGCGCCAAAACTAATTCACGAACGTGAACATCTTCATTCAATGAACCTGCTGTTCCCACACGGATCAATTTTTTCACACCGTAGTCAACAATCAACTCACGCGCATAAATCGAAATAGATGGCATCCCCATCCCAGTTCCCATGACTGATACACGGTGGCCCTTGTAAGTACCAGTGTAACCAAACATGTTACGTACTTCGTTAAAACAAACAGCATCTTCAAGGAAATTCTCCGCAATAAACTTAGCACGAAGAGGATCCCCAGGAAGAAGAATTTTATCAGCAATTTCACCCTGCTGAGCAGCAATATGGATAGACATAATTTATGATACAAAGAGCGACAAGAAAACGACTGAAAATTAGGAATCTGACGAGAAATCCTGATTTCTCAGTCAGATTATCTATTTTCCAAGTTTTCCGCTCGTGTTCAAATCAAAACACACGCTCTACCTTTCTTTTTTTGTATATTTAGGATAGCGACAGAAAACAAAGTAAAAATATGAAACTGACGAAGCATCTCAGATGCTAGACAGTTTATCTTTTTTACACAGTTCTCCGCCCGTATTCGGTTCAACGAATACAGTTAACCCATCCTTTCTTTTTAAATTTTGGTTATATAGAAGAGATTAGACCGGCTTCTATTCAAATCCGAACTCCCCTTCTCTTCTGAGTTTTTAGAAAAGTTTTCCGCTCGTGTTCAAATCAAAACACACGCTCTTCCTTTCTTTTTTATTTTTATATTTGATAGCTAGGAAAAATCGGATTCAATCATGACTCCGATAAGCCTACTTCTTTTTTATTTCAAACAGTTATTGATAAATTGACAATAGTTTTTAATCTTTTAAGATAAATCTTTGATTAGAAGAAACGGTCGTTCTCTATCTTATTACTTTATTCTTTGACTTCTGACACAGTATGCTAGCCCAAGAAAAACGGTCTAATATTTTTGCAAATTCATAGGCTAAAACAGCTGTTACTAAGAGATACGGAAGAGAATCTAAACCTATCCCAGTGAAACCTATTACTAATCCAGTTGCAGACAAGGGAGCCCTCAAGGTCACAGATAAAAAGCAAACAGATCCCAAAAGCAAAATGCTTGGCTGGCTATCCCCACCTAGAATCACGCCCAAGAGACCAGCTCCAGCCATCCCCAAGGCAAAAGATGGCGTAAGTGTACCACCATAGGCCCCTGCCCACAGAGTAATAAGAACGACCAGTGCTTTTAGGATAAACAAGAGGAATACTGTTTTGCCATTGCTACCATTCAATACTTCCTGAGCCATCATACGTCCATTTCCAAGTAGATGTGGAAAATAACTTGCCAACCCAGCAAGAAAAAGAAAAGCTGTAGGCAATGTGAGAAGTATTCGTTTATCTTTTATTCTGTTTGAAGACGCTGCCTTACTTAAGTGACCAAAAAGCCAAGCTAGTGGGGTTAAGAAAAGAAGTAATAAGGGAATATTCCATATTTCCTTTAATGACCATGTGATGGCTGGAATCTGATAAAGAGCCTGATCTGAAATAACCCAGCCTGCTATATAGGTTGAGACATAGGTAGCCAAACCGACTAAGACAAATCGTTTAATAGATAGAGCAATTCCTAGGGTTTCAAAAACAAAGAAGACACTTGTTAATGGAACCTGATAAACAGCCGCTAAACCAGCACCAGCACCACAAGCAAGGAGAAAGACTTGATCCTTCTTAGAGAGAAAACATATTTTTCCAATTGGTCCTGCAAATAGAGTTCCAATCTCTCGTGGCGCAGCTTCTTTACCAATAGGGGCTCCCCCTCCAACTGCAATAATTTGACAAATTGAATGAAATAGCTGTTTTAAAAAATGAAGCTTGTATTGTGAAGTCTCATCCTTCATCTGTGCTCTAATGGAAAAAATCTGTGATTTTTTTTGCAAGAAATACCAGACCAAGGATGAGCTGACACCCACGATTATTAAACTAAATCCTATCCGCGACGAGGAAACTCCATCAGTCAAAAATCCACTATGATGCTCTGACTGACCAAAAGCTAGCTCCTCCACCATCTCTAAAAGATAATGTAGAAAAATACCAGATAAACCTGAAACTATTCCTTGCAAAATGACTGCTAGGAATAATTTAAGATTATAAGGGATTTTCTGAAAAATACTCCTCAATTCTTTTAACATAGTAATAATTCAGTAAAAACGGCTTTAAGTAAGCCTTTAAAATCACCTTTAACACACTCTGTCACTTCTATAACCTCTTCGTGGTTAAGCTCTTCTTTGAAACCAGTAGTATAGTTAGTAATACATAAACTTCCTAGAAGTTTCAAACCTGAATAGGCTACAACAATAACTTCAGGAGCAGTTGACATTCCGACCACATCTATTCCAAGCATCTTATAGGTACGAATTTCTACTCGTGTTCAAATTAGAACACGCGCTCTACCTTTCTGTTTATACTCTTCGAAAATCTCTTCAAACCACGTCAACGTCGCCTTGCCGTAGGTATGGTTACTGACTTCGTCAGTTCTATCCACAACCTCAAAACAGTGTTTTGAGCAGCCTGCGGCTAGTTTCCTAGTTTACTCTTTGATTTTCATTGAGTATTCATTTTGTTCTTTCACAGAGAGCTACCTGAGTTCTATTCAAGCTCAGGTAGTACTTTCTTATAAACTAGACAAACTAACTGTCATTGTATCATCAGATTACAAGACATCATCGTCACTCACCTTGGAATTCAATGTCGTACCCCAATGAGTGATTTTCCGATGTGGTTGGGCGAGAAGAGGGCTGTTGTCATAGATTGTTTGCCATCTATTCCAGATAAGACCTGTTCTCTTTTCGATCTTAATTCGAAGATTTCTCATATTTTCTTTAATTGGGAGGTTGAGGACAAAACCTGCAGTCTGATTACGTCCATTTCCTTCCCAAGAATGACTTCGAACAACTGAATGACCATTTTTATCTACTGTAACTTCTTCCCAAGTTATAGAGTAGCGAGCAATGTAAGCTCCACTATGCTGAATAGTTAGGGTCTTATCTTTTACAGGAGTGTAATTTAACACTTGTACTGGCTTAGAAGTTGGTGGTGTCACAGTATTCTTAGCTATAAATCGAAATACTTCTACTTCAGCAAGACTGAGGGCTTGATTGTTCTTACGTAGTTGTACACGAACACGGCGTCCCAACTTACCATCCAACTGAAGATCTAGATGATTTCCTTCTAAACGAGAAACATATTTTCTAGTAACTTCTGTCCCTTTTTCATCATATAAAATCACATCAAAATCTGCCAAACGTTTGGAAAGCTCGCCATCTCCACGATTATAAAGACGGACAAGTCCTACCTGTTCTGTACGACCTAAATCAACTTCCCACCAAGGCTGATTTTCAAATTTTGTATGAGTAATTGATTGCTGGCTGTAGTTACTATTGGTATTTCCATCTAGAGCACGACTAGCATCTCCTCCAAACTCGGTAGAACTTTGGCGTGCTTGCTTTTTCCATGCGATATTCTCAGCACGCAAGACTTGAACTTCTGCGAGACTGAGAGCATTGTAACCATCTAACTCAATACGGACAAAACGAGCTTTTTTATAGTCAATTGCAATTTGTGCAGAGATATCTTTCAGAGATGCAATGCGCTTTCTTTCAATTTCTTTTCCAGAACTATCTAAAAGAATCACATTAAAATTGGTAAGCCTATCCTGAGCAGTATCTGTTCGATTATAGATATTGATTTGACGAATCGTTTCTTCCTTGTCTAAATCGACTTGCCACCAAGGCTTAGATTGAAACTCTGTATGCGTTACAGAATGATGAGCATAATTCCCATCAACTTTTCCATCTACAGCCCTTCTAGCGTCACCTCCAAAAGCTGTCGAACTTTGGGTAACCCGTTTCCCTAGAGCTATATTTTCAAGAGGTTCAGCGCTTGGTTGACTAGATGACAGAGGGAGTTGTTGTTTCTTAAAGAAAGAAATTTTTTCCAGTTTTGGATCACGGTAACCCTGCTTGTCCAATGTTGTTCGTTTTCCAATATTAAAGTTTGGAATATCATTCATGCGACTTTCAAAATAGCCACGCGAACGGTGTTTAACATTGGCGCTTCCTGTAGATGTCACAACATCACTATCATTTTGTAGCACAGATGTAACCACATTGTCGTTATCCACTACATAATGTTTAATTTTTCCATTTACAGCAAGCTTCCGACTTTCTAGTCCTACATCCCAGAAACCATTTTTGGCATTCCAGATTGTTCTTGAAGTAATGACCTTAGGTGCATTAAATGTTGTCACTTTTTTCAAAACATTATTATAAAAAGTAGGATATTTCTGATAAGCTTCAACTGCTGCTATTTGAGCTAGATAGCCTCCTAAAGAATGGCCTGTCATATACAGATTGGTAATGCTGGAATCCTGCGCCAATTCTTTTACAACATTACGGATATCATCCGCTTGTGCAGGTTTATTTCCTCCTAGCAAGGTCAAGTCCGTTCTCAAATCTTTGGCATCATTCAGTCTTGTCCCACGTATAGCCAACATTTGAACAGTATTGTCTTTTAAATAAGGAAAATCACTCTTAGTTTCAAATAGATAAGCATCCAAACCACTAGCTGTATGGTAAGCTTTTTTCATCTTCCAAAACGGGGCTAACTCATTGTGCATCATCTTATATTCTTGACGATTCAAGTAGAGACTCGGAAATGGATTTTTATGATCTAGAATTTTTTCGATATAGTCATCATCACGATAGGATAACTCCATAAAGAGAAGAGCATCTCGATCTGTAACATACCATTGTTTCTTATTATCATCTTCCCCATCTGCTAATCCGTCTCCATCACTGTCTGCCAGTAATGGATGACTGTTATATCCTAAATAGTCCTTACCATCTTTACGATAAACATAAAGCTCATCCTTATTTTTGATACCATCCTGATCGTCATCACCTTCTAAATCAAGGACTTTTTCACCATAAAGAGAATTGTCAAGTAAATCATTTTCGGAGTGCAGTTCTCCTTTTGAAATTTTCAAAAGATCTTCTGCTGTCACAGGACGAGAAGTTGTAGACTCATCCTTTACATTTTCCTCTCTATTCACTTCTGCAGGAACTAGAGCAGGCTCTGTTTTATGGGATTCCAGCTTTTCTTCTTCCTTCTGATTTTTAAGGACTTCTTTTGTTTCCGGAGCTGGTTGGATAACTGCTACTCTTTCCTCTATAAGATGCGTTTCCTGTTTTTTATCAGTATTTTCTAGTTTTGTCGGACTATCCGTTGCATTTACTACTAGAGGAGTTTCGTTTTTCACAACTGGACTTCCTTCATTGGCAGAAATTCCTGTCGGTGCTAAAAAAGCAAAACCAACTGCAACAGATACAACTCCGATACTTAATTTTTTTATGCCAAAACGCATCATTCGTTGAGCGATTTTCATTTTTTTCTAACTTTCTTTTATTTTCCCCTATTTACCAATAATTGATAAATAAGTATGTGATAAATTTTTACTAAAGATATAGTAGTTGATTGGATTTTTGTTCATCTTTTAATCACAACAAACCCAATCTTCTCTACTAAAGACGATGAGAACTCCCCCCATTTCTAGTCTAATGCCATCACTAATTTTTTTACAATTCAGCAAGAATCGCTTTAAGCAAGCCTTTGAAATCACCTTTGACACGTTCAGTCACTTCTACAACTTCCTCGTGGTTGAGTTCTTCTTGGAATCCAGCTGCAAAGTTAGTAATACATGAAATTCCCAGAACTTTCAAACCTGAGTGGGCTGCCACAATCACTTCAGGAACTGTAGACATACCAACTGCATCTGCTCCAAGTGTCTTATAGGCACGAATTTCTGCTGGGGTTTCATAAGTCGGACCTGTTACACCAATATAGACACCTTCATCAAGCTTGATACCAAGTTTCTTAGCCACTTCATGGGCAGTAGCACGATATTCTGGTGTGTAGGCTTTAGACATATCAGGGAAACGTGGACCAAAGTCATCCAAGTTTTCACCCATCAATGGATTTTGACCCGTAAAGTTGATATGGTCTGAGATAGCCATCAAAGTACCAGGACCATAACCAATACCTCCTGCAGCATTGGTTACAATGACACCTTCACATCCGAGAACTTTCATCACACGTACTGGGAAAGTCACGACTTCAAGAGGATTTCCCTCGTAGAAATGGAAACGACCTTGAAGAGCCAAGACTTTTCGACCTGCAAGGTCACCATATACCAACTTACCAGCGTGACCGACTACTGTCGAACGGCCCCAGTTTGGGATATCCGCATAGTCTACTACAACTGGATTTTCGATTTCTTCTGCCAATTCTCCCAGACCTGATCCAAGGATTAGACCGAACTCAGGTGCTTGGATTCCATTGTCTTTCAGGAAAGTAGCAGTTTCATGGATTTTGTTTAAAAACGTCATTGTGTCTCCTTTATTATTTTTTTAGTATTTGACCGATTTTGTCAAAAGTTTTAGCATTGCGAATGGTGATGTTACGATAAAAAGGCATCTTGAGCAAGTACTTGTGATAGGCTGTTTCGTAGTATGATTCCTCGGAGTATTTTCCCCAGAAAATCCCAAGTCTTCCAAAATGAACGACTTCATCTTCCAGTTCCAAACTGTTCACTTTCTCGATCACTTGATCCACATCCAAGCTCTCCGTGTAGAAGAGCACATCTTTTCGAGCTAGGTCTTTGGTCCACCATTCTGGCAGATTATTCAGCTCTGCTTCATAGTCTTCCTGACTCAGCAAGGAAAAGCTCTGAATAAATGGATAATGGATTTCAAAGAAAGCCTCTAACTTTTCAACCAATCGGGCTTTGGGGTCTGTCGAAGTAAAGAAAATATTGCCACTATTGATGTAGGTCTCAACCTTTTCCAGTCCCAACTCTGTCAGTTCTTGACGTAGTTGCGCCATGACAACCTTATTTTTCCCACCGACATTAATGCCCCGAACAAGTAAAGCATATCGCGTCATCTTATACCAATTTATCTAAGAAACTTTCCCCAATCATGGCAGTTTCAACACCAAAGTTATCCGCAACTGTCGCTGAGATATCTGCAAAATGTCCAACTGGAATGACACCATTTCCCTTAAAGCTAGGGCTGTAAGCTAAAAGTGGAATATATTCACGAGTATGGTCAGTTCCAGCATAGGTTGGGTCATTTCCATGGTCAGCAGTAATCAAAAGAAGATCATTCTCTCTCATGGCAGCGATAATTTCAGGCAAGCGCTCATCGAACTCATGCAAGCAATCACGATAACCGTGAGCATTACGACGGTGGCCGTAAAGAGCATCAAAGTCAACTAAGTTTGTGAAGGAGAATCCTTTTTCAAACTCAGCAAGGCCCATGGTCTTCAATAGTGTATCAATTCCATGGCTGTTTGACTTGTTGTGGCCCATGTCATGGTTGATACCAGCACCGTTAAAGATATCATTGATTTTACCAACAGCGTAAGTATCGATACCTGCTTCATTCAATTTATCCAAAACAGTCGGTGCAAATGGAGAAACGGCTAAGTCACGACGGTTTGCTGTACGAGTGAAGTTACCTGGCTCACCAACATATGGACGGGCAATGATGCGACCTAGAAGGGCAGGGCGCTCAAGTGTAATTGAACGAGCGTATTCACAGATACGGTACAATTCATCCAAAGGAATAATATCTTCGTGGGCAGCAATTTGTAAAACAGGATCAGCTGAAGTATAGATAATCAACTCTCCAGTTTCCATTTGACGTGGTCCAAAATCATCGATAACAGCTGTACCTGAGTAAGGTTTGTTGGCTTCACGAATGACCTTGCGTCCTGAGAATTCTTCGATTTTTATCAAGATTTCTTCTGGGAATCCATTCCAGAAAGTATCGAAAGGTTCTGTAATGTTGAGTCCCATGATTTCCCAGTGCCCAGTCATCGTATCCTTACCAAGAGATACTTCTTCTAATTTTGTTGCATAACCTGTTGGATTGCTTTCAGCTTGTACAGTCTTAAGAGGAGTTTCGCGAGGAATATTTCCAAGACCGATTTTAGCCATGTTTGGCACATTCAAACCAACGGTTTTAGAAATGTGTCCCAGTGTGTCAGAAGCTCCATCTGGAACCCCTGCATTGACAAAGTTATTAGCATCTGGTGCAGCACCGATTCCTACAGAATCTAGTACCACCAAGTGAATACGATTAAATTTTGACATAGTGTATCTCCTTATTATTTTAGTTATCTTGCTTTTGTTGAAGTTAAAATCTGAACCCCGTCTCGTCCAGCAACGATGACCTTATCCACCATTTGGTTGAATAAGCCGTGCTCTACAACACCAACGATATGGTCCAATTCTTGCCCGAAGGCAATTGGATCTTCAATGACATCTAAGGCAAGGTCAATGATAAAATTCTGCATATCCGTCACAAAACGTTGGCCATCTTTTTCACGGAAACTTGGTTTGTAGCCAGCTCGCTCAAAACGACGAAAGACCTGTTCTGCGCCATACTGAACCACTTCTACTGGCAATTTAAAAGCACCTAGTTTCTCGACTAGCTTGCTTTCATCCACCACCCAAATGTATTCTTTTGAGGGCGTTGCAACAACCTTCTCCATCAGGAGGGCACCACCACCGCCTTTGATTCCATTAAACTGACTATCCACTTCATCCGCCCCATCAACCGTCACATCAACAACATCTACTTGGTCAATAGACTTGAGCGGGATATTAAGCCCTTCAGCCTGTTTACTGGTCACACTAGAAGTCGTTACAGCTGTAACCTGCAACCCCTCTTCCTTGATACGACGACCAATTTCTTCTACAAAATAGTAAGCAGTAGAACCCGTTCCCAGTCCGACAACCATCCCATCATTTACAAATTCAGCGGCCTTGATACCTGCCATTTTCTTCAGATTTTCCACTCAAACACCTCCATTAAAGAGCTATTTCTATTATACCATGTATCCGTTTTTATTTCATGGATACACTAGAAAAACCCGAACATTTTTATGTCCACCTTGTTTTGGTGGTTAGAATCTTAGTTATGAGAACTTGTAGATAAAAACAGGTCCTAGCCAAAAGCAGCAACAGTTGATTTTTTATCATAAACATGATTAAATAGTTAAGTACAGAAAAGGAGAAATAAGATGAACCCATTAGATTTGTTTAATCAAGTAAAAGAGTTAATCGAAACAAAAGATTTCGAAGCTGCTAAGACATTCGTTGCAGAAAATCAAGAACAACTTGGAGAATACTTCTCTCAAGCTCAGCAGTTGATTTCTGGTTCAGAAGGTCTAGATGGCCTCGTTAGCAAGATTAAAGGATTTTTCTAAAAATATAAGAGGCTGGCAAAACTCAATTTCAGTAGAAAATGAAATTAATTTTCCCACAATAAAACGCATAGTGTCAAATTTTTTGTAAATCTGATACTATGCGTTTTTATAATTAACTATGTTCGGTGATAAACTTGTAGGCTTCTTGACCAGCGATAGCTCCATCTCCAACTGCTGTTGTTACTTGGCGAAGGTCTTTCAAGCGAACATCTCCAACCGCAAAGATACCGTCAACTGCAGTTTTCATATGGTTATCTGTCACAATCCAACCAGCCTGATCTTGGATATTCAATTCTTTAACAAAATCACTAAGAGGGTCCAAGCCAACATAGATAAAGACGCCACCGAAGGCTTGTTCTGTCACTTGACCTGTTTTCACATTTTCAAATACGACAGATTCTACTCGGTTTTCACCCTTGATTTCCTTGACTACAGAATCCCAGATAAAGCTGATTTTCTCATTCGCAAAGGCGCGGTCTTGTAAAACCTTTTGAGCACGAAGTTGGTCACGACGGTGAACAATGGTAACAGTCTTGGCAAAACGAGTCAAGAAGAGGGCTTCTTCAACAGCTGAATCTCCACCACCAACTACCAACAAATCTTGGTCACGGAAGAAAGCACCATCACACACAGCACAGTAAGAAACACCACGACTGTTCAGTTCTTCTTCTCCAGGTACTCCCAAAGGACGGTGTTTAGAACCAGTTGCTACGATAACTGTACGTGTTTCATATGTTTGGTCATCGGTCATCACTTTCTTAAAATCACCATGGTCTTCGACATTTTCAACATAACCATAAATGTGCTCAACACCAAGATTTTCAAGCGGTTCAAACATCTTTTCTGCCAATTCTGGTCCACTGATATTAGCGTATCCTGGGTAATTTTCGATATCCGATGTATTGTTCATCTGACCACCTGGTAAACCACCTTCAATCAAGGCTACTTTCAGATTGCTTCGAGCAGCGTATAAGGCCGCAGTCATCCCTGCAGGTCCAGCACCAATAATAATAGTATCGTACATATAAATTCCTTCTTTCTTGTTGTAACTATCTTTATTCTAACTCTTTCTTGTTAATCATGCAAGGATTATGACTTAAAAACAAGAATTAAACTCATAACCGCAAAGGATAATACTGGAACAACCAAGACCCCTATCATAATCATATCATAGAGATGGGCTTGGCGAGCCTTGGCTGTCTTATCCACTCCCGACATGGCTCTCAGTCCAATCCAAATCCCTAAAAAAATCAGGACGAGGATGGTGGTCAAGATCAAACTCTCGAAATATAAAGAAAATAGTTGCAGTAGCATGATTTCTCTCATTTCTATCTTTTTTAAAGAGTAAACTCAGCTAGTCCAGCTAACTGAGTTTTCCTTTATCTATTATATCAAATATAAGTTCGTTTGTAACTAGCGAAGAATTCTTTTGTCCGCTCTTCTTTAGGATGGTGGATAATCTCATCTGGTGTTCCAGACTCGATAATTTTCCCCTTATCTAAGAAGAGAATCTTATCAGCCACTTGGGCTACAAAGGACATGTCATGACTGACCAAAATCATGGTTTGACCTGACTTAGCAGCATCTGCAATAGATTTTTCTACTTCACCGACCAATTCTGGGTCAAGGGCTGAAGTTGGTTCGTCTAAGAGCAAGACATCTGGTTTCATAGCAAGCGCACGCGCTAGGGCAACCCGTTGCTTCTGTCCACCTGATAAATGGCGAGGGTAATGGTTTTCACGGTCAGAAAGCCCAACCTTAGCCAACTCTTCCTTGGCAATCTTAGTCGCTTCTTGATCAGACAATTTCTTGACAACAACCAAGCCTTCTTTCACATTATCAAGTGCTGTGCGGCGTTCAAACAAATTAAACTGTTGAAAAACCATAGACAGCTTACGGCGTAGGGCAAGGATTTCTTCTTGAGTGATTTTAGAAAAATCAACTGAGAAATCATCAATCTGAATAGAGCCACTGTCAGGTGTTTCAAGATAATTGAGACTGCGAAGGAAGGTTGATTTTCCAGCTCCTGAAGAACCAATCAAGGCTACAACCTCTCCTTTTTGGATATCCAAGTTCAGATGATCCAAGACAGTCTGTCCTGAAAAGGATTTGCTTAAATTCGAAATCTTAATCATTAACGAAGGTCTCCTTTCACATCTGTTTTCACTGTATCGGGTGCAGAAATAGCCATTTTTCTCTCGATGAAACGACCGAGGCTTTCAATTCCGATATTGACTACCCAATAAACAAGGGCAACGGAGATAAAGCGTTCAAAGTAACGATAATCAGCTCCACCTAGAATCTGAGCTTGGGCAAAGACTTCCACAACACCCGCACTAAAGGCTAGGGAAGTTCCCTTGGTCAATCCGATTAGAGAATTGATTAAGGTTGGAGTCGCCACAACTGCTGCATTTGGAATAATTACGCGACGATAAACTTGTGCTCGGGTCATGCCCAGACTGCGTGCCGCCTCAATCTCACCAGGATTGACTGAGAGAATGGCTGCACGAATGGTTTCACTGGCATAAGCTGCTTCATTGAAGGCAAAGGCAACAATCGCAAAAGCAGCGGCTGGAATCGCATTGATATTGAGACCAGTTCCCCATTGCTGATTGAGAGCTTTCAAAGCCAAAGGAATTCCGTAGTAGGTCAACATGAGTTGCACCAAAATCGGTGTCCCTTTTAAGAAGCTAACAAAGAAGGCCTGCAAGGGATATAAAATCTTGACACGATTGATTTTCACAATGGCAAAAAGAAGTGCCAAAACCAAGCCAAAAAGAGCACCACCAATTGTCAACATGATCGTTGTTGGAAGTTGTTGGACAATTCTCGGGATTCCATCAAAGACCGAACGCAAGCTAAACAGCTTGCCATCCGGAATCAATTGCATCAAGTTTTGGTACCAATCTGATGCTAAAATCGTTGTAACATTCATAAAAACATCCTCTCCTGATAATGATTCATTCTACCATACTTCTGCCGTCAATGAAATTATTTGCTACGGTCAGATACAGACTTTATCTACCTACTAGTTTATCATACTTTGAAACAGGGAGGTTATATATTTTATCTATCAAAGAGATAGATAAAAACTATTTCAATCCCAATTCTTCATAAGGTTTTCGATAACCGATTTGCTTAACAGTTCCATTTTCTACTAAAATGGGTCGTTTTAACAACATTCCGTCGCTTGCTAGCAACTCAGCTGCTTCTTGGTTTGACAGGCTTCCTACCTTATTTTTCAGCCCTAATTCACGGTATTTGATCCCACTGGTGTTGAAAAATTGCTTCAACTCAAAACCCGAGGTTTCTAGCCAGTTTAAAATGACTTCTTGGCTAGGTGTTTCTTCGACGATATGGACGGCTTTGTAGTCCACACCTAATTGATTTAATTCTTGTTTTGCTTTTTTACAAGTTGAACATTTTGGATATTCGATAAATTCTAACATGTCTTTCACTTTCTATTATTTATATCTTTAAAATCTGCGTCTTCATGCTCCAAGAGCCAAGCTTTCTTTTCCACTCCTGCAGCATAACCTGTCAGACGCTTGCCAGCTCCCAGCACCCGATGACAAGGTACTAGGATAGACCAAGGATTGCGTCCTACCGCTCCACCAATTGCTTGAGCAGAATCCACTTGCAAGTCTTGTGCTATTTGTCCATAGGTCACTGTCTGACCATAAGGAATTCCCTGTAGATAGGACCAAACTCGCTTTTCAAAATCCGTTCCGATTGGAGCCAAGGGCAAGTCGGATAAATCCTGAGGCTTGCCTTTAAAGTAAGCATCTAAGCAAGCAATAACTGGGTCTAAAATGGGATGACTAACAACTGCTTCTATAGTCTCATCTCCCAGTCCCCTCTCAAAATGCTTCTGCTCATGCACCCAAATGCCATACAGATATTGCTCGTCGGCAACCAGTGATAGAATACCAATTGGCGAAGAGTAGAGAATTTTTGCATACTTCTTTTGCATTATTTCTTCAATTTTTGATAGGCCAAGCGTTCGCCATCAACTGGGACCTTACCAACCTGTTTAAAACCGAGTTTTTCAAAAATATGTTGCATAGCCTTGTTTGCAACATGTGTATCTGAGCGAAAATCTAGATAGTCAAAACCTTCAATCAAGCCCTCTAAGAAGGTTTGAGCAATTCCTTGTCCCTGGACATCTACAGCCACAGCAATACGGTGAAAGACTAGGTACTCTGACTCTCCAGCTTGCCATTTTCCTTCATAAATGGATTCATAGGCCTCCTCTGGACTCTTGGTCACAGCTGCATAAGCTAGTAGTTCTCCATCTTCCAATGCTACATAGGCTTGACCTGAGATAATATCCTCAATAATAATATCAGCATTTGGATAACCATTTTGCCACTGGTCACTACCAGCATCCGCTAAACATTTTTTAGCATCTTCCATCACCTGCATGATGGCATCTACTTCATTTGGAAAAGCTAAACGAATCTCCATCTTTTCTCCTCATTTCTGACTAGTTTCTCCCATCATAGCATAATTTAAGTCTTTCTACAAGCAGTTAAAACTTGACTTTCTGTTTTTGTTATTTTATAATCTAGTTATTAAAACTAGATAAAAAGGAGTTGGAAATGAAAACTACCTTTTCCTACCCAAAATGGGCAGAAATTCCAAACATTGACCTCTATCTAGACCAGGTTTTACTCTATGTCAATCAGGTCTGCGCCCCTATCTCTCCTGATAAAGACAAGGGCCTGACAGCATCTATGGTTAATAATTATGTGAAACATGGTTACCTGACAAAGCCTGACAAGAAAAAATACCAACGCCAACAGATTGCCCGTCTGATTGCTATCACAACCCTAAAGTCTGTCTTTTCAATCCAAGAAATCGCTCAGACACTGAATACTCTCCAAACTCAAGCAAGTTCAGACCAACTCTACGATGCTTTTGTGGACTACATGAACCAAGGAATTGACCCAGCTAACCCCATTATCCAAACCAGCTGCAAAACCGTTAAACTCTATCATCAAACTCTAGCCTTAATCGATCATACTCAAGAGGAGGTAATCAAATGAACACTAGTCTTAAACTCAGCAAACAACTCAGTTTTGGAGAGGAGATTGCTAATAGCGTGACCCATGCCGTAGGTTCAATCATCATGCTCATCTTACTGCCTATTTCATCCACCTATAGTTATGAGGCACACGGATTTTTATCATCTATCGGCGTTTCCATTTTCGTTATTAGTCTCTTTCTCATGTTCCTCTCATCCACCATTTATCACTCTATGGCCTATGGTTCAACCCACAAATATGTCTTGAGAATTATTGACCATTCTATGATTTATGTTGCCATTGCTGGCTCTTATACACCTGTCGTACTGACTTTGATGAATAACTGGTTTGGCTATCTAATTATTGTCATTCAATGGGGAACGACCATCTTTGGTATTCTCTATAAAATCTTTGCTAAAAAGGTCAATGAGAAATTCAGCCTTGCTCTTTACCTGATTATGGGCTGGTTGGTTCTGGCTATCATTCCTGCCATTATCAGTCAAACAACGCCAATTTTCTGGAGTCTCATGGTAACTGGCGGACTCTGTTATACAGTTGGGGCTGGATTTTACGCCAAGAAAAAACCTTATTTCCACATGATTTGGCATCTCTTTATCCTAGCAGCATCTGCCCTCCAGTACATTGCCATTGTTTATTTCATGTAAAAATAGGTTAGGAGAAAAAATCCTAACCTATTTTTTATTCTCTATGATGTTTTATACCCAATCAAAAAAAGTACTCTAGTCCATTTTATAGTACCTACTAGCGTGCCGTCAATTATGGGATACTGCTTCCCTGATAGTATGTAAATCAGAATAGTTATACTCTTCGAAAATCTCTTCAAACCACGTCAGCGTCGCCTTACCGTACTCAAGTACACCCTGTGGCTAGCTTCCTAGTTTGCTTTTTGATTTTCATTGAGTATTAAATCATAATCATCCGTTAATGAACCGTACCTAACGAATCAAGACAGACAAATGGTCACATAACAAAAAAAACGTTTTGCAACGTTTTTTTGACTGTAATTTCTTTAAATGCATTTTTGCCTAAGGTAAATTATTCCCTGCTGCAAGATAAATTTCATACCATTCTTTTCTTGTTAAGCTAAAGTTTGCCGCTTGGCTAACTTCTCTCAAGTGCTTAGGATTTGTTGTTCCTACCACTGCCTGCATTTTTGCTGGATAACGCAATATCCAAGAAATGGCAATAGTTGAAGAGGTTACTCCATATTTAATAGCTAAACGATCAAGTACTTGATTTAAAGCTTGAAATTTCTCATTTCCAACAAAATTCCCTTTAAAATACCCAAATTGTAAGACAGACCATGCTTGAATGACCACATCGTGTAATTTGCAATATTCAAAAATGCTGCCATCTCGCATAGCTGCTTGACTATCTTCCATATTAACATGAAAACCTGATTCGAATCCTGGAGTAAAAGCCGCACTCAATTGTAACTGATTAACAGCTAACGGCTGCTTGACATCTTTTTTAAGCAACTCCATCATCATAGGATTTTGATTAGAAACTCCAAAATCTCGAACCTTACCTTGTTTATAAAGAAGATCAAAGGCTTCTGCTACTTGGTCAGACTCCATCAAAGCATCTGGTCGATGAAGGAGCAAGCTATCTAGATGATCAATCTTCAATCTTTGCAAAATTCCGTCTACTGATTTTATAATATAGTTCTTAGAAAAATCAAAATAGGTAAATTCTTCAATGCGAATGCCACATTTTGACTGAATCCACATTTCTTCTCTTAAATCTGGACGATTTTTTAGGACGAGACCTAACAGTTCTTCACAACGACCACGACCATAAATATCAGCCAAGTCAAAAGCATTGATTCCAACAGAAAGTGCTGTTTCTACAAGCTCTTCAACTTCTTTTACAGACTTATCTTCTATTCTCATCATTCCGAGAACAATTTCTGATAATTCTTTGTCATCTTGACCAAGAGTTATGTACCTCATCAAATTTTTCTCCTTTAATTTCTAACATTCTTCCCTTCATTATAACAAAAAACCGCTTTGCAACGGCTTTTTGACTATATTTCACTCCATTTTATCTTCTTAAACCCACGGAAAAAGAGAAAGATACCAATAAAGAGAACAGCTAAAGGAATAATCTTTGTAAGAAAAACATTTGAAATTCCCATCCACTCATAGTAACGGAGCAGAGAACCTACAATAAGCTGGGCAACAATCATACTGTTAAAGGGACGAAAAAAATCTTCTTTCCAATTCCAAATACTGATGACTAGAGAAAGCGTAAAAACAAGGAAACTATCCCAGGGAGCAGGAAGATAAAATGCTCCTTCTTGTACAAAACTTCCTATTCCTACATATCCCAGAACAACTAGCAGAACAAGAATCCCAACGACAATATAGGTGCCAATTTTCATTTTAGGAGAATCTTGAACTAAGCCCCAACGTAAGATTGTGGCCACAAGTCCAAATCCAATCAGAAAAATAAGAAGTTGCCCTAAAAATGTAAGCAAATTGACTGTTAAGAGAGGACCTTTAGAAAAATCACTTAGTAGCTGATAATAACGTAATACCGCTAAGACAAGAATTGGCGTCAAAAGGGACTCCTTGATAGAACTGCGAGGTACTTCCCTGAGCATCTCTTTCATTAATTTTTTAGGATTCTTACCTAGATACTCCTCTGCACTCATGCCATCTCGTTCTGCTTCTGAGAAATCTAACATCATCAAATAAATCTGCTCTCTGAGATAGTCCTCATCATAGAGAAATCCAGCAAGATTAAAACTATCCCACAGCTCCTCAAAATACTGCTGATTCTCCTCAGAAAACTCATGCAACAAAGCGCTTGTTTCTTCGTAATACTTCATTTTCTTCATGGTTTAACCCCCATTCTTAATTCCTTCTACTTTTTGACTCAAATCGTCCCATTGTTGCCAAAAGACCGAGACACGCTCTTCTCCTTCTTTGGTTAACGAAAAATACTTCCGATCTGGACCATCTGGCGACGGGCGCATGTCGCCTCTTATCCATTGATTTTTTTCTAACTTTTGCAACAAAGGATAAATAGTTCCTGGAACGATAGTGTCAAATCCAGCATCTCGCAAAGTTTGAACCAACTCATAACCATACCGCTCTTTTTGACCAATCATATCCAAGACACAACCTTCAAGAACACCTTTTAATAGTTGAGTTTCTTTCATCCCTTCTCCCTTCTAATCTATTTTGTAATACCTACTAGTAGCTTCATCTATAATATACCACTTTCACACTAGTTTGTAAAGCATAATAGTTAATGCTCTTCGAAAATCTCTTCAAACCACGTCAGCATCGCCTTACCGTATGTATGGTTACTGACTTCGTCAGTTCTATCCCCAACCTCAAAACAGTGTTTTGAGCTGACTTCGTCAGTTCTATCCACAACCTCAAAACAGTGTTTTGAGCTGACTTTGTCAGTTTCATCTACAACCTCAAAGCAGTGCTTTGAGCAACCTGCGGCTAGCTTCCTAGTTTACTCTTTGATTTTCATTGAGTGTAAATAAAAAACAGAACTAGCATGAACTAGTCCTGTCTATTTTTACCCAATCACACTTCCGTTTGGTACAGCTGGATCAACTGTAAGAAGGGTTAATTGTCCATCATGTTCAGCTGATAGGATCATACCTTGGCTGACATATTTCTTCATCATTTTACGAGGTTTGAGGTTAGCAACAATTTGGACTTTCTTGCCGACCAATTCTTGTTCATTTGGATAGTATTTTGCAATTCCTGAAAGAATTTGACGATCTTCACCATCACCAGCATCCAAGCGGAATTGAAGTAACTTATCTGAACCTTCCACTTTGGAAACTTCTTTGACTTCTGCAACACGGATTTCAACCTTATCAAAGTCTTCAAACTTGATTTCTTCCTTGTTTAGTTTGAGTTCAACTTCATCTGGATTCCATTCTTTCTCGACTGCTGGTTTGTTACCTTCCATTTGTTCCTTGATATAGGCGATTTCTTCTTCCATATCCAGACGGGGGAAGATTGGTGTCCCTTTGGAAACTACAGTTACACCTGCAGGGAAGTCAGCCAAGCTCAAGTTCTCAAGGCTAGCAACTTCTGCTAAACCAAGTTGAGTCAAAACTGCACGACTGGTTTCCATCATAAATGGCTCAATCAAGTGTGCTACGACGCGAAGGCTAGCTGCCAAGTGGCTCATGACACTTGCTAATTGGTCACGAAGTGCTTCATCCTTGGCCAAGACCCATGGTGCGGTCTCATCGATGTATTTATTAGTACGTGAAATAAGAGTCCATACTGCTTCTAGGGCACGTGGGTAGTCAACTGCTTCCATGTGAGTGTGGTAGTCAGCGATTGATTCAGCAGCTACTTGAGCAAGAGCATTGTCAAACTCTGTTACACCCTCTACATAGGCAGGGACTTGCCCGTCAAAGTATTTATTAATCATAGAAACCGTACGATTAAGGAGGTTCCCAAGGTCATTGGCCAATTCGTAGTTGATACGGCCTACATAGTCTTCTGGAGTGAAGGTTCCATCTGAACCAACTGGAAGGCTACGCATGAGGTAGTAACGAAGTGGATCTAGTCCATAACGCTCTACCAACATTTCAGGGTAAACGACATTCCCTTTAGATTTAGACATTTTGCCGTCTTTCATGACGAACCAACCGTGAGCAATCAAACGATCTGGCAATTTGATATCTAACATCATAAGAAGGATTGGCCAGTAGATTGAGTGGAAACGAAGGATGTCTTTTCCTACCATGTGGAAGACTGTTCCATTCCAGAATTTGTCAAAGTTACCATGTTCATCTTGACCGTAGCCAAGAGCTGTCGCATAGTTAAGAAGGGCATCAATCCAAACATAGACAACGTGTTTTGGATTAGATGGCACTGGCACACCCCATGTAAAGGTTGTACGAGAAACTGCCAAATCTTCCAAACCTGGCTCGATGAAGTTGCGAAGCATTTCATTCAGACGACCATCTGGAGTGATAAATTCAGGATGAGCTTTGAAAAATTCGACCAAGCGGTCTTGGTATTTGCTGAGGCGAAGGAAGTAAGATTCTTCTGAAACCCATTCAACCTCATGACCTGATGGAGCGATACCACCAGTCACATTTCCAGCTTCATCACGGAATACTTCTGCAAGCTGACTTTCTGTAAAGAATTCCTCATCTGAGACTGAGTACCAACCAGAATATTCACCCAAATAGATGTCATCTTGAGCAAGTAAGCGTTCAAAGACTTGTGCGACAACTTTTTCATGGTAGTCATCAGTTGTACGGATAAATTTATCGTATGAGATATCTAGTAATTGCCAGAGTTCTTTAACTCCAACTGCCATTCCATCAACATAGGCTTGAGGTGTAATTCCAGCTTCTTCTGCTTTTTGTTGAATCTTTTGACCATGCTCATCAAGACCTGTCAGATAAAAGACATCGTAGCCCATCAGGCGTTTGTAACGCGCTAAGACATCACAGGCGATGGTTGTGTAGGCAGATCCGATATGAAGTTTTCCAGATGGATAGTATATCGGCGTTGTAATATAAAAATTCTTTTCAGACATAATTTTTCCTTTCCAGGCAAATGAAACCTGTTTTTCTAACACTTCATTATATCACATTTTTAAGAATTTTCGATAGGGAAATCCATACAAAAACAAGATAGACAAGCGTCCATCTTGTTGATCTTATTCATATCGAAGGGCTTCAATTGGATCAAGTTTCGATGCCTTGTTGGCTGGCAAGACTCCAAAAATCATACCAACACTAGCCGAAACTGCAAGACTAAATAGGGCAACCGGGATTGACACTCCCACCTCTATACCCGCAATCAAACCTTGTAATAGTATACCAGCTATAGCGGTTAAGCCTGTCGCAATGGTTAAACCAATGACTCCGCCTAACAAGGTCAAAATCATGGATTCAATCAAAAATTGGATTAAAATATTAGCACGTGTCGCACCCAAAGCCTTACGGAGACCAATCTCACGAGTACGCTCTGTCACCGAAACCAGCATGATGTTCATAACACCAGTCCCTCCAACAAAGAGAGAAATTCCTGCGATGGCACTAATAACCGTCGTCATAAATCCAAAAAGTTGTTGTACTTCTTGGAAGGCTGCAGTCGCATCTGCCACCTGATACTCCCCTTGCTGAATACCAGCAATCTCGGTCAATTTTCTAGCTAATTCTGGTCCCACAGTTGGTGTCAAACTAGTATCATTGACACGGAAGACAATATCAGAAATTTCATCCATATTGAAGTTATTGGCAAGAGAAATATTAGTCGTAATCGGAAGTCCACCAATACCAAAAGTCTTGGCAGTCTTGGCCTCATCGCTAGTATAGACACCAATGACACGATAACTAAAGCCACCGACATCTATAATCTGGTTAACAGCTTCTTGAGCTGACCCAAACAGACTATTAGCAAGTTCTTGGTCTAGTAAAATGACACTAGCGACATCTTTATAATCCTGAGCTATAAGACTTCGGCCTGCAACAATTTCATTTTCAACCGCCTTCATGTAGGTAATATTCCCACCCGTCAAGCTAGCGCGCTCCACTTTTTTATCTTTATAGGATAGGGTGGTATTTGTTGAGTTGGTTACATAGTAACTATCCACACCCTTAAGTTTTGCTGCCTCCTTGACCCAAGCTTCTTGCGGTTTTGGTGGTTCAACAGGAACTTCCTCTTCTTTCCCAGAAACTGTCAAAGCTGATTGTTTTTGGGTAAAAGAACCGTCTTTACTTTTAATAGGCGAGAAAAAGACATGGATATTCTTCTGTGACTTGGTCATGTTTTTATTGACCTGACGAGACATGGAATCCCCCAGAGCCATAATCACAACAACTGATGAAACACCAATGATAATCCCAATCATAGTGAGAAAAGAGCGCATCTTGTGGGCCATGATAGATGAAAAGGCAAATTTCAGATTCTGCATCTTAGTTTTCCTCCTTTTCTAACTGCGCACTGTCAGACGAAATAACTCCATCTCGAATGACAATCTGGCGTTTAGCATAAGCAGCTATTTCAGGCTCATGCGTTACCATGATAATAGTTTTTCCTTCTTTGTTCAAGTCAACCAATAGTTGCATAATTTGGTTCCCTGTTTGGGTATCCAAGGCTCCTGTCGGTTCGTCTGCTAGGATAATAGAAGGATTGTTTACCAAGGCACGCGCAATAGCTACACGTTGCTTTTGACCTCCAGATAATTCTGAAGGTAAATGGTGACTACGTTCTGTCAATTCAACCTTATCTAAATATTCCTCGGCTAACTTGCGACGTTTTGAAGATGAAACTCCTGCGTAAATCAAGGGCAATTCTACATTTTGCAGAGCATTGAGTTTAGATAGAAGAAAGAACTGTTGAAAGACAAATCCGATTTGTTGGTTGCGGACCTTGGCTAGTTGTTTTTCACCTAGTCCCGCCACTTCCTGACCTTCAAGATAATATTCTCCACTGCTTGGTGTATCCAACATACCAATCGTATTCATGAGAGTAGACTTACCAGAACCAGATGGTCCCATGATAGCAACGAATTCACCCTCATTCACTTCAAGGTTAATATTTTTAAGTACCTGCAGTTCTTGGTCGCCATTACGGTAACTTCTGCAGATATTTTTTAGACTAATTAGTTGCTTCATCAGCCTTCACCTCTTTTCCTTCCTCTAGAGAAGACGTTGGGTTACTGATGACCTTGACTCCATTTGTCAGACCTGAAGTGATTTCTTGGTTGTCTGCATCAGCATTACCCAAACCAACTTCCACTTTCTTGGCCTTTTTCTGCTCGTCAAGCACCCAGACATAGTTCTTATCATTTTCAGTCACAACACTTGTTAGAGGAACCAAAATGGCTTTACTCTTATTCTTGACCTCAACACTTACTGAGAATCCTTGTTTCAAGTCACCGATTTCACTTGTAACATCGATGGTATATGGATATTTAGAACCAGAATTACCACCTGCTGCGGCAGTAGCTGCACTTGCTGCTTCACCATTGTTTTTAGGGTAGTCAGAAATGTAGCTAATCTTACCAGTCCAGCTCTTATCTTGGTAAACTTTAGAAGTAAAGGTTACTTCTTGTCCTACAGAGAGGTTGGCAAGGTTATATTCAGATAGTTCCCCCTTAACTTGCAAGTTTTCATTACTTACGACATGCACTACCACTTGGCTAGCTCCAGTTGGAGATTTAGAAACATTACGGTTGACTTCGACCACAGTTCCCTCTAGGGTACTGAGAACCGTCATGGCATCCAACTGACTTTGAGCCTTACTTAATTGTGCTGCTGCATCTGCACGAGCATCACGAGCATCACCTAGTTGAGCATCAATAGATGACACTGAATTTCCTGAGACTGGAGCTGGAGTTTGCCCTGCAGCTCCTTCGCCTCCTGCTGGCGTTGGCAACTGTGGAGCCGGAGCTGAAGCAGCTTCATTTCGTGCTTGATTGAGTTCATTGATATGACGATCTGCCTTCGCAACTGCTCGACTGGCTGAATCATAGGCCGCCTGGGCTTCTGAACTACTGTACTTGACTAAAGCCTGCCCTTCGCTGACCTTATCACCCACAGAAACAAGGATTTCATCTAAATCTCCTTTACTAGCATCAAAATAAACATACTGTTCATTTTTTGCTGTTACTGTCCCTGATAATAAAACAGAGGATGCCACGCTTCCTTCCTTAGCAACAACAAGATGAGTAGCCTCATCTTTTACAGCAGTCTGAGAAGGTTGTCTAAAGAGCAAAATGCCCCCAGCACCCAATACAACTACACTTGCAGCACCAATTGCTGCATACAATTGCCACTTTTTAGCTTTACCATTCTTTTTCATAATGAAACTCCTTTTTGATTTAAAGTTCTTAACAATATTATACAAAAATTATCAATTTGAAACAATAACATTTCAGAACGAAATAATGACATTTCAGGATTTAATTATTGTTCGGAATTTATTTTACAATCGTTGTACTAGTTATATAATACACTTTATTTTTCTTTTTTGCAAGCCTTTTCTTTAAATTTTTTGAACGTAGCAGATTTTTGCAATCAAATCAAAAAAAAGATAGAATATGACTATCAAAAAATGACACTCTACTATTTAAAAGAGTATAAAGGAGTTTTCAATGAGAGAATATGATATCATTGCTATCGGTGGAGGTAGCGGAGGAATTGCTACCATGAACCGTGCTGGTGAACACGGAGCCAAAGCGGCCGTTATTGAGGAAAAGAAACTAGGCGGAACATGTGTCAATGTCGGTTGTGTTCCTAAAAAAATCATGTGGTACGGGGCGCAAATCTCTGAGACTTTCCATCAATTTGGAGAAGACTACGGTTTTAAAACTACTGATCTTAACTTTGACTTTGCAACCCTACGTCGCAATCGTGAAGCCTACATCGATCGCGCTCGTTCTTCTTATGATGGCAGTTTTAAACGCAACGGAGTAGACTTGATTGAAGGTCATGCTGAATTTGTAGATTCTCATACTGTTAGCGTAAATGGTGAACTCATTCGTGCTAAACATATCGTGATTGCTACTGGTGCCCATCCAAGTATTCCAAATATTCCTGGTGCTGAGCTAGGTGGCTCTTCTGATGATGTATTTGCCTGGGAAGAATTGCCAGAATCAGTTGCTATTCTAGGCGCGGGTTATATTGCCGTTGAATTGGCTGGCGTACTCCACACCTTTGGTGTCAAGACAGACCTCTTTGTTCGTCGTGATCGTCCTTTACGTGGTTTTGATTCTTACATCGTTGAAGGTTTGGTAAAGGAAATGGAAAGAACAAACTTGCCACTTCATACTCACAAAGTCCCTGTCAAGTTAGAAAAAACTGCTGAAGGCATTACTATTCATTTCGAAGATGGTACTAGTCACACAGCTAGCCAAGTTATCTGGGCTACAGGTCGCCGTCCAAACGTTAAGAGCTTGCAACTTGAAAAAGCTGGAGTAACTCTGAATGAACGTGGCTTTATCCAAGTGGATGAATACCAAAATACTGTTGTTGAGGGAATCTATGCTCTAGGTGATGTAACAGGCGAAAAAGAACTGACTCCAGTTGCTATCAAGGCTGGACGTACCCTATCTGAACGTCTCTTTAACGGAAAAACAACTGCAAAAATGGACTACTCAACTATTCCAACTGTTGTCTTTTCACACCCTGCTATCGGAACTGTTGGTTTGACAGAAGAGCAAGCTATTAAAGAATACGGTCAAGAACAAATCAAGGTTTATAAATCAAGCTTTACTTCTATGTACTCTGCTTGCACTTGCAACCGTCAAGAAACTCGTTTCAAATTGATAACAGCTGGTTCAGAAGAAAAAGTTGTCGGACTTCATGGAATTGGCTACGGCGTTGATGAAATGATTCAAGGATTTGCCGTTGCTATCAAAATGGGAGCAACCAAAGCAGACTTTGATGCAACCGTAGCGATTCACCCAACTGCATCCGAAGAATTTGTAACCATGCGTTAATCGAAATAAAAGAAGCTGATACAACTGTGTCTGCTTCTTTTTTGATGATTTACGAATCGATGAAAACAACTTACCCAGTCAGCAAATCGGCCGTTACAGCTTTTGTTACCTTATTTTCAAAAACAGGTTGACAATGATTCTCCTACGAGTATAATTGTTACTATACATCAGAAAAGAGGTTAACTATTTTGAAAAAAGCTCACGTTTATGCTATCCCTGCTATTGGGGCTGTTCTCATTGCTGTTTTAGCACAAATCAGTCTTCCAATTGGACCTGTTCCCTTCACTCTGCAAAACTTTGCAATCGGCCTGATTGCTACTGTCTTTAGACCGAGAGAGGCTGTACTTTCTGTTGGACTCTATCTTCTTCTAGGTGCTATCGGTCTTCCTGTCTTTGCAGGAGGTGGAGCTGGATTTCATGCTTTGATTGGTCCTACTGCAGGCTATCTTTGGTTTTATCTTGTATACTCTGGACTTACTTCTTCTCTAACCAACAGCAAGAGTGGTGTTGTTAAGATTTTTCTTGCAAACCTCTTGGGTGATACCCTTGTCTTTGTCGGCGGGATTCTCAGCTTGCATTTCCTAGCTGGAATGGCATTTGAAAAAGCTCTTGCTGTGGGAGTTCTTCCCTTTATCATTCCAGACCTTGGTAAAATTATTGCTATTAGTTTTATTAGCCGTCCATTACTTCAACGCCTTAAAAATCAGGCTTACTTTACTAACTAAAAAGGATATTGAGTTATCATGACTCAATATCCTTTTCTTTCATTTTGAAAACTTAGTTGCCTTTAAAGGCATCAACCATCGTTTGAAATTCTTCATTTGAAAGAGTAATCCCTTTGCCCATTTTAGTATGATCTGGACTCCAAGCACGAATATCAAACTTTGCAGGAGCACCATTAAAGCTCACACGGTTGATTTCCTTGGTCCAACCTTTTTCGTTTTCAGAAAGAGTCAACAAGTGCTCTTCGATTTCAAATGTAAATTCTGCCATTTTCTTCTCCTTTTTTAGCTTTCATTTGATTATTCGTAAAATCTTGTAGATTTTAGGAAAATTTTATATAATATGGTATAAAAGAAGGGAGGCCAATATGAGACATAAATTCCAGCAAGTTATAGATAAAATACATGACTTTTTAAATGGACATGAAGAACCAGACCATACTGAAAGCAACTCCCTTACAGCCACCATTGAAGAGGCTATCCAGAAACAAACTGCTGTTCACCTTATCTTGTCTGAGGCAAGCTTTACAGGTGACATCATCAAATACGATCAGCAACGCCAGCAAATTATCGTGAAAAATTTTGCCAAAAATGTGACCCGTATTATCCGCATAAGCGATATTCAACGCCTACGATTTGTCCCTTCAACCGTCCAAACAGCCCAAAAAAATAGATTTAAGAAAGAGTGAGATGTAGTTGCTTCATCCCACTCTTTTTTCTTAGCGAATTTGTTCAAAATGTAAATGAACTGCGATATGATCTCCATAACCACTTCTTTCCAAGTCACGTTGTAGACGATAGGAAATGTAATGTTCTGCAATGGTAATGTAACCTGCACCCAGTAAACGATGTTCAACCATAGACTGAATCATGCTGATGGTAGCACGTTCCACCTTAGCCTCTTCCAAATCCAAAACCACTTTCTTAGTGACTTGTGCAAGGTTTTGACGCAAATCATCTGTCAATACATAGACAGTCTGAGCTGCCTTTAAGATAGCTTGGTAAATCTTATCTGGATTAAATTCAGCAATTTCTCCATCACGTTTGATTACTTGCATAGGTATCTCCTTTATTCTTTGTTTTCTTTGATTTCTGCCAGCATTTTTTCTTCTTCTGCTGTCAGTTGATAATGTTCAAGCAAATCCGGTCTGCGCTCGTAGGTTTTCTTTAAACTCTCATACAATCGCCACTGACGAATCTTTTCATGGTGCCCGCTCATCAGAACATCTGGGACAACCATGCCTCGATAATCATAGGGACGTGTGTATTGAGGATATTCGAGAAGGCCTGAAGAAAAACTATCATCTTGGTGGCTAGACTCCTTACCAATCACTTCTGGAATCAGGCGTACCGTAGCATCAATCATAGTCATGGCCGCCAATTCTCCACCAGTTAAGACATAGTCGCCCAGGGAAATCTCATCTGTCACCAAGGTCTTAATACGCTCATCATAACCCTCATAGTGCCCACAGATAAAGATTAACTCTTCCTCTTGAGCCAAATCCTCAGCATAGGCCTGATCAAACTGCTTTCCAGCAGGATCGAGGAGAATGACGCGCGGATTTTTCTTTTCAATAGCGTCAAAGGTATCGAAAATGGGTTGGGCGCGAAGTAACATCCCCTGACCACCTCCATATGGCTCATCGTCGACATGGCGGGCCTTTTCAGCATTTTCTCGAAAATTATGATACTGGATATCCAAGAGCCCTTTTTCTCGAGCCTTTCCAACGATTGAGTGCTCCAGCGGAGAAAACATCTCTGGAAAGAGGGTTAAAATATCAATCTTCATCGTCTAACCCTTCTAAGATTTCCACATCGACACGGTTATTCGGAATATCAACATTGAGAACCACTGGTGGAATATAAGGCAAGAGCAAGTCACGTTTGCCTTTTCGCTTGACCACCCAGACATCGTTGGCACCTGGTTGTAGGATTTCCTTGATGGTTCCAATCAAATTATCACCCTCATAGACTTCCAAACCGATAATCTCGTGATAATAAAATTCACCATCGTCTAGGTCATTCAAATCTTCCTCAGCAACCTTGAGACTGTATCCCTTGTACTTTTCGATAGCATTGATATGGTACATATCTTTGAATTTAATAATGTCAAAGTTCTTCTGTTTACGGTGACTAGCGATAGTCACTGTTTGGACAAACTGATCTTTTTCATCAAACAAAGCCAGTTCAGCCCCTTTTTTAAACCGTTCTTCTGCAAAATCCGTCACAGACAAGACTCGCATCTCACCCTGCAACCCCTGCGTATTGACGATTTTCCCAACATTAAAGTAGTTCATCTTGTCTCCTGTAGTCTCCTTCTTTCCATCTTATTCGGACAATTCTCGAATAATAGTCGCAATTTTTTCGGATTCGGACCATTGTAAATAATGGTGATTCCCTCCTAAAATGAGTCTAGCATTGGAAGTCCAATATTCTGATTCTCTGTACTCTTTTTCTCTATAAGGCTGACAAAAAACAAATACAGGGATACAATCTGGTATTGATACATCCTCAAAATCTTCCTCAGTAATCTCTCCAGATATCTGAAATCCTGAATTTTGCTTTTCTAACTCTAAGCCTTTTTCTTGCATTATTTCCCAGATTTCTTTATTCGTTTCAGGGCTAAATGTTGCTTGAGTTAAGTTCTTAAAATAAAGTTCAGGACCATACTCGTCAATCAGCCTCATCTGCTCTTCCATTTCTGGATAAGGAGTTTCTAAAAAATCAGCAAACATGACGTTTTTAGTTGTCGGTTCAATTGCTAGTAAAGCCTGACACTTAATTGGTTTCTTGAGTAATTTGCAAGCTAAAATTCCACTCCAACTATGTGCACAAAGTATATATTCAGAAACTTCCAATTCTTCAAGCACTTCATAAACTGCATCTACAAGATTATCCAGATTTTTGTCAGCTTGGTCATGAATCGGACTCCTACCTGTGTTCGGAAAATCAATTGTCAAATAACCAATTGTAGGAGGAAGTTTTTCAAGTATAAGTGAAAAATTTTCATAACTTGGTAGCAAACCTGCTCCGTTTAGACAAATTAGCACTTTCTTTTGCTTTTGATAAGTAACAGAGAGACTACCAATTTTCGTAGATACATCAATCCTCTTCACAAAGAAATCCACTCATTCTATATAATGAATTATTAAAAATCCTTATCTTTTATTTTATCACGTTCCATGGATTTTCTCAAGTTGGAGAAAAAAGACACTATAGATATTATCCCTCTAAAAATCCTTCCAAATCCTGATGAGGCTATTTTAAACTTCTCCACACAAAAAAGCGAGACATTCGTCCCGCCCTTCTTATTTTTCGTCAATAACGATTCTTACTTTTTTGTCTTCAGTTGGGACAGAGTAGACAATCGTTCTTATCGCAGAAATAGTGCGACCCTTACGACCGATTACACGACCCACATCGCTTTGATCAAGATCCAAATGATATTCCAAAAACTCTGGTGTATCTTCAATCTTGATAGTTAAGGCATCTGGTTGTGAAATCAAGGGTTTCACAATCGCAATAATGAGATTTTCAATCGTATCCATCTGTCAACCTACTTTAAACTTATTTTGAGAATTTAGAATCGTGGAATTTCTTCAATACACCTTCTTTTGAAAGGATGTTGCGAACTGTATCTGAAGGTTGAGCTCCATCAGCCAACCATGCAAGAACGCGGTCTTCTTTCAAAGTTACTTGGTTTTCAGCAACAAGTGGGTTGTAAGTTCCAACTGTTTCGATGAAACGTCCATCACGTGGTGAACGTGAATCTGCTACGTTGATACGGTAGAAAGGTTTTTTCTTAGAACCCATACGAGTCAAACGGATTTTAACTGCCATTTTTAAAGTCTCTTTTCTTATTTTTTATTTCGGTGAAATAGCTGAGCTATTTAGCACATGTTCTATTATAGCAGATTTCTGACAAGTGTCAAGAAAAAAACTTGACAGACTATAAAATTTTTAAACCATTTATAAATTTGTTAGAAGTAGGAAATAAATGTTTGAAAGAAGCTAGCCGTGAATACTATTTTATACTCAATGAAAATCAAAGAGCAAACTAGGAAGCTAGCCGCAGGCTGTACTTGAGTACGGCAAGGCAAAGCTGACGTAGTTTGAATTTGATTTTCGAAGAGTATTAGAAACATTTTATAAAGACCATCAACTCAAACCCTTCATATCGCCTGAACGAGATTTGGATACTTGGCTCCTAAATCCCAAGCCTGCTCCCAAGCGAAATATCAAGGATTTTAAGAATGATATCTACTAATTAATTTATAAAATATGAATTAATAGATTCTAAATAGGGGAATAATTTGGTTCTGTAAAAATTAACTTCTACACCTACAAAGCTTATTCTGAAAGACTTTATAACAGTATAAGAAAAAAAGTAGAGATTCATACAGTATCCAGATTTTTCAAAAATTCTTTATCATCAAATATTATTAATGAAACTATCCAAACCAAATCCGATGCATTGCTTCAAAGAATTCTTTAGTTGTTTGACTATCGAGGGCTTTTATTAAAAAAATTTTTCAAATAATTGCCACCTTGGCACATAAATTCTTGCTTTCTAAATTTAAATGTGATATATTTGTAACATGAAATTTAAGTGTTATATATTTATAACACAAAAAAGGAGTCTATCATGAAAAAAAGTCAAAAAATGCGTGGCCTCATTGCAATGATTGCCGTAGCTCTCTTTATTGATTTTATTGTTTTATTTGGTTCTAATCTTAGTTGGGGACCCAAGTTAGTTATTGCTGGTATTTCAGTGTTAGGTCAGATTGTAGCTATTTGGGGCTGGCTACATAGGAAACCATGGCCTCATAAGAGTCAGAAAAGTAAGGGAAAGACTATTTTTGACTTGTCTGCTAAGCTTTACACGATACTTTTTTTTGCAGCAAGCATTTTTTATACAGTAGGGATTTGGGTTGCGACCCCAAGCGTAAGTTCTGGTATTAAAGAATGGATTTTGGGAATTGGCCTCTTTATTGAAGTGATTGTATTTGGTTTTTTCTGTTTGAAAAATGTCAAGGAAACTCCGGACGAACGCTTTTATGCTAATTTAGCCAAGGCAGCTAGCTTGATGTTTGTTTTTATACTAGGCGCACTGATGATCCTAGCAGTTATCATTGGGTATATGGGGCCTCTCACTCTTTACATAGGCCAGATATTTATTAGCATAGCTGCCTTGATTTTCATCTTTGCGGTTGTCTATTTTATCTTGGAACGTAGAGGATAAGTATGGCCAAAGAAAGCAAGATTATTACTAATCTCAAATCTGTTCGTGAGTCCACAGGCATGACCCAGCAGGAGTTAGCCGACCGCATCGGCATGCGACGCGAGACAATTCTGCACTTGGAAAATAATCGTTACAATCCTTCGCTGGAAATGGCTCTTAAAATTGCTCAAGTTTTTAATCTAAAAGTAGAAGACCTCTTTGAACTCAGACAGCAAGAGGAAGCATAATTCTTTTCGAGACCTAGTATTAAGTTCATTGATTAATTAGGAATTGAAGCCAAAAGAAAAAATCCTTTGAAAATGTGCTCTTTTAAAATATAGTAATGCTTTCGAATTAACGTTTACTAATTGTGATACTTTACGAGCTTTCTTAAGACCTGTTTTCCAAGTTACTTCGAGTACACTTATGGCATTGATGCTCCTAAGCAAGCGACTTTCTGGTTGGCTTCCTCTAAAACTACCTTGTCACTAACATTTGAAATCCCCTTCCTTTTAGGGTACAATGGTAGAAATGAATTTTTGAGAGGAATAGAATGAAAAAACTAGCAACCCTTCTTTTACTATCCACCGTAACTCTAGCTGGGTGTAGCAGCATCCAACGCAGTCTGCGTGGTGATGACTATGTAGATTCTAGCTTGGCCGCTGAGGAAAGCTCCAAAGCAGTTGCCCAATCTGCCAAGGAGTTAAACGATGCTTTAACAAACGAAAACGCCAATTTCCCACAACTATCTAAAGAAGTTGCTGAAGATGAAGCCGAAGTGATTCTCCACACAAGCCAAGGTGATATTCGCATTAAACTCTTCCCTAAACTCGCTCCTCTAGCAGTTGAAAACTTCCTTACTCATGCCAAAGAAGGCTACTATAACGGTATCACCTTCCACCGTGTCATCGATGGCTTTATGGTCCAAACCGGAGATCCAAAAGGGGACGGTACAGGTGGCCAGTCTATCTGGCATGACAAGGATAAGACTAAAGACAAGGGAACTGGTTTCAAGAACGAGATTACTCCTTATCTCTATAACATCCGTGGTGCTCTTTCTATGGCTAATACTGGTCAACCAAACACCAATGGTAGCCAGTTCTTCATCAACCAAAACTCTACAGATACCTCTGCTAAACTCCCTACAAGCAAGTATCCAAAGAAAATCATCGAAGCCTATAAAGAAGGGGGAAACCCTAGTCTAGATGGCAAACACCCAGTCTTTGGTCAAGTGATTGATGGTATGGATGTTGTAGATAAGATTGCTAAAGCCGAAAAAGATGAAAAAGACAAGCCAACTACTGCTATCACAATCGACAGCATCGAAGTGGTGAAAGACTACGATTTTAAACTCAATGAAAATCAAAGAGCAAACTAGGAAACTAGCCGCAGGCTGTACTTGAGTACGGCAAGGCGACGTTGACGCG
>NZ_CAMHZG010000014.1:0-39570 GCF_946190115.1 Streptococcus mitis
AAAAGGACTTAGCCCTGTACAATACAGAACTAAATCCTTCGGATAAATTAATTGTCTAACTTTTGGGGGTCAGTACAAATGAATCGCTTTTTTATATAAGGAGACCGAATGGAAAAAGAAAGATAAATAAAATAGATATATTATCTTCTTGTAATATTATACTACACAAAAATAGGGAGCTTGTCAATAGAAAAGAAGCAATTTAATTAAAAATATTCTTGTTTTTTCAAATTGCAATTAAATAAGCAATTTTCAGATAATAATTGAAAATTCAAGCTGTTTATGTTATAATGATAGCGATTAAATTCGAGGTGAAAAATGGCACATTTATTAGAAAAAACTAGAAAAATTACTTCTATCCTGAAGCGCTCAGAGGAGCAGTTGCAGGAAGAACTTCCATACAATGCGATTACCCGTCAATTGGCAGATATTATTGACTGTAACGCCTGTATCGTCAATAGCAAGGGACGTCTCCTGGGTTATTTCATGCGTTACAAAACCAATACAGATCGTGTAGAGCAGTTCTTCCAAACTAAGATTTTCCCAGATGACTACATTCAAGGTGCGAATATGATCTACGATACAGAAGCCAATCTGACAGTTGATCATGATTTAAGTATTTTTCCTGTGGAAAGTCGTGCCGACTTTCCAGATGGTTTGACGACCATTGCACCGATTCATGTATCAGGGATTCGCCTTGGTTCTTTGATTATTTGGCGCAATGATAAAAAATTCGAAGACGAGGACTTGATTCTTGTTGAGATTGCCAGTACCGTGGTTGGGATTCAACTTCTTAATTTCCAGCGTGAAGAAGATGAGAAAAATATTCGCCGCCGTACTGCTGTTACCATGGCGGTTAATACCCTTTCTTACTCCGAACTCCGTGCTGTTTCAGCAATTTTAGGGGAATTAAATGGAAATGAAGGGCAGTTGACTGCGTCAGTGATTGCAGATCGTATCGGAATCACTCGCTCTGTGATTGTCAATGCCCTTCGTAAACTTGAGTCTGCAGGGATTATTGAAAGTCGCTCACTTGGAATGAAGGGAACTTATCTTAAGGTCTTGATTTCAGATATTTTTGAAGAAGTGAAGAAAAGAGATTACTAATGACTAAGGCTTTAATTTCGATTGATTATACAGAAGATTTTGTTGCTGATAGTGGGAAACTGACAGCAGGTGCTCCAGCTCAGGCGATTTCGGATGCCATCAGCAAGGTGACTCGATTAGCTTTTGAACGCGGAGATTACATCTTCTTTACCATTGATGCTCACGAAGAAAACGATTGTTTTCATCCAGAAAGTAAACTATTTCCTCCTCATAATTTGATTGGGACTAGTGGACGGAATTTATACGGAGATTTGGGGACCTTTTATCAAGAACATGGTTCAGACAGTCGTGTCTTTTGGATGGATAAACGCCATTACTCAGCTTTTTCGGGTACTGACCTAGATATCCGTTTGAGAGAGCGTCGAATTTCTACAGTTATTTTAACAGGAGTCTTGACGGATATTTGTGTCCTGCATACAGCTATAGATGCCTATAATCTAGGATATGACATCGAGATTGTTAAACCAGCTGTTGCTTCCATCTGGCCTGAAAATCACCAATTTGCCCTAGGTCATTTCAAAAATACACTTGGAGCTAAGTTGGTAGATGAAAATCTAAATGAAATTTCAGAGTAATTTGGTTGATGAAATGAAAAATTTTGAAAAAAGTGTTGACAAGCATCCCAAAAGTTGATATACTAGTAAAGTAATCGACGCGGGGATGGCGGAATTGGCAGACGCGCAGGACTAAGGATCCTGTGACCGCTTTAGGTCGTGAGGGTTCAAGTCCCTCTCTCCGCATAGGATAAGAGTTAGCTTAGGCTAGCTCTTTTTTTCATCTAGTTAAAGTAGAGAAAAAAATTTTTGCTCTTTTTTCGTATTTCATAAACATTTCATATTTGGGTTTTATAATAGTCTTACAAATATGGGGGTAACAAATGAATCCAATCCAAAGAGCTTGGGCTTATGTCAGCAGAAAACGACTGAGAAGCTTTATTTTATTTCTGATTTTATTGGTTCTATTGGCTGGAATTTCAGCCTGTTTGACATTGATGAAGTCCAACAAAACGGTTGAAACCAATCTTTACAAATCACTCAACACATCTTTTTCTATTAAGAAGATAGAAAATGGTCAGACCTTCAAGTTGTCAGACCTAGCATCTGTAAGCAAGATTAAGGGACTGGAAAATGTTTCTCCTGAACTTGAGACGATTGCAAAACTAAAAGACAAGGAAGCGGTGAGTGGCGAGCAGAGCGTTGAGCGTGATGATTTGTCAGCTGCGGATAAGAATTTGGTTAGCTTAACGGCTCTTGAAGATTCATCTAAGGATGTCACCTTTACCAGCTCGGCTTTCAATCTAAAAGAAGGGCGACACCTTCAAAAAGGGGATTCAAAGAAAATTCTCATCCACGAAGAGTTGGCTAAGAAGAACGGTCTTTCGCTTCATGACAAGATTGCCTTAGATGCTGGTCAGTCAGAAGCTGGTAAAGGACAAACTGTCGAGTTTGAAATCGTCGGAATCTTCTCTGGTAAAAAACAAGAGAAATTTACAGGTTTGTCTTCTGACTTCAGTGAAAACCAGGTCTTTACAGACTATGAAAGTAGCCAAACCCTTTTGGGCAATAGTAAACCTCAAGTTAGTGCAGCGCGCTTCTATGTAGAAAATCCTAAGGAAATGGACGGACTCATGAAGCAGGTAGAAAACTTGGTCTTGGAGAATCAAGGCTACCAAGTCGAGAAGGAAAACAAGGCCTTTGAACAAATCAAAGACTCAGTAGCAACCTTCCAAACCTTCCTGACCATCTTCCTTTATGGGATGTTGATAGCGGGAGCAGGGGCCTTAATTCTTGTTTTGTCTCTCTGGTTGAGAGAAAGGGTCTACGAAGTGGGAATTTTACTGGCACTTGGAAAAGGCAAGAGCTCAATCTTCCCACAATTCTGTTTAGAGGTAGTTTTGGTATCTCTCGGTGCTTTGCTTCCAGCATTTGCTACAGGAAACGCAATCACATCCTACCTACTCCAAACTCTACTATCAAGTGGAGATCAGGCAGCTCTACAAGACACGCTAGCTAAAGCAAGCAGTTTATCAACCAACATCCTATCTTTTGCAGAATCCTATGTTTTTCTAGTTCTGCTTAGTTGCTTATCTGTAGCTCTTTGTTTCCTATTTTTATTTAGAAAATCGCCTAAGGAAATTTTATCATCTATTAGTTAATACTCCTCGAAAATCTCTTCAAACTGTGTTAGCTTTATCTGCAACCTCAAAGCTGTACTTTGAGCAACCTGCGGCTAGCTTCCTAGTTTGCTCTTTGATTTTCATTGAGTATAAGAAGGAGAAATCATGACTTTATTACAATTACAAGACCTTACCTACCGTTATAAGAACACTGCTGAAGCAGTCCTATATCAGATCAATTATAATTTTGAACCCGGGAAATTTTACAGTATTATTGGGGAGTCAGGAGCGGGGAAATCTACTCTCTTGTCCCTACTTGCTGGTCTAGATAGTCCTGTTGAAGGTTCTATCCTTTTTCAAGGAGAGGACATTCGTAAGAAGGGCTATTCTTACCATCGCATGCACCATATTTCCCTGGTCTTTCAAAATTATAACTTGATAGATTATCTTTCTCCGCTGGAAAATATCCGCTTGGTCAATAAAAAGGCAAGTAAGGATACGCTGCTTGAGCTTGGTTTGGATGAAAGTCAGATCAAGCGGAATGTTCTCCAGTTATCAGGTGGTCAACAGCAACGTGTTGCTATTGCTCGTAGTTTGGTATCAGAAGCTCCAGTTATTCTAGCGGATGAGCCAACGGGAAATCTGGACCCTAAAACTGCTGGAGATATTGTCGAACTGCTCAAATCACTTGCCCAGAAAACAGGTAAATGTGTCATCGTCGTAACTCACAGCAAAGAAGTGGCACAAGCGTCAGATATTACACTTGAGTTGAAGGATAAGAAACTGACTGAAACTCGCAATACTATGAAATAATACGAGCTTTTTCTGTTATACTCTTCGAAAATCTCTTCAAACCACGTCAGCGTCGCCTTACCGTACTCAAGTACAGCTTACGGCTAGCTTCCTAGTTTGCTTTTTGATTTTCATTGAGTATTAGAACTATAAAATAGAACAACATCTAGAAAGGGAACCTATGTTACACAACGCATTTGCCTATGTTACAAGGAAGTTTTTCAAATCGATTGTCATCTTCCTGATTATTCTCCTCATGGCGAGCTTGAGTTTGGTTGGCTTGTCAATCAAGGGAGCTACTGCCAAGGCTTCTCAGGAGACCTTTAAAAATATCACCAACAGCTTCTCCATGCAAATCAATCGTCGCGTTAATCAAGGGACGCCACGTGGTGCTGGGAATATTAAGGGTGAAGATATCAAAAAAATCACCGAAAACAAGGCCATTGAATCTTATGTGAAACGTATCAACGCTATCGGAGATTTGACTGGATATGAACTCATCGAAACGCCAGAAACCAAGAAAAATCTGACACCTGACCGTGCTAAACATTTTGGAAGCAGCTTGATGATTACAGGTGTCAATGACTCTTCCAAAGAAGACAAGTTTGTCTCTGGTTCTTATAAATTGGTCGAAGGAGAGCACTTAACAAACGACGACAAGGACAAGATCCTCCTGCACAAGGACTTGGCAGCCAAACACGGCTGGAAAGTAGGGGATAAGGTCAAACTAGACTCTAATATCTACGATGCAGACAATGAAAAAGGTGCCAAAGAAACAGTCGAAGTGACAATAAAGGGACTCTTTGATGGTCACAATAAGTCGGCAGTAACCTACTCACAAGAACTCTATGAAAATACAGCCATCACAGACATCCATACGGCTGCAAAACTTTATGGATATACAGAAGACACAGCTATTTATGGGGACGCAACTTTCTTTGTAACAGCAGACAAGAACTTGGATGATGTTATGAAAGAGTTGAATGGCATCAGTGGTATCAACTGGAAGAGCTACACACTCGTTAAGAGTTCCTCTAACTACCCAGCTCTAGAGCAATCCATTTCTGGTATGTACAAGATGGCCAACCTCCTCTTCTGGGGTAGCTTGAGCTTCTCAGTCCTTCTCCTTGCACTCTTGCTTAGTCTTTGGATTAACGCCCGTCGCAAGGAAGTGGGAATTCTCCTCTCTATCGGTCTCAAGCAGGCAAGTATCTTGGGTCAATTCATCACTGAATCCATCTTGATTGCCATCCCTGCTCTTGTTTCTGCTTACTTCCTAGCCAGCTACACAGCCCGTGCAATCGGAAATACTGTTCTTGCCAATGTCACTTCAGGTGTTGCCAAGCAAGCCAGCAAGGCTGCTCAAGCCTCTAACCTTGGTGGTGGTGCAGAAGTAGATGGTTTTAGCAAGACCTTGTCGAGCCTAGATATTTCCATTCAGACATCAGACTTTATCATTGTCTTTGTCCTTGCCTTGATTCTAGTGGTTCTCGTTATGGCGCTTGCTTCAAGCAATCTCCTTAGAAAACAACCAAAAGAGCTCTTGCTCGATGGTGAATAAGTTTGAAAAAATTAGTCTAAAATAGAGACTACATCTTATTTTTCTATTCAAGAATGGTGGATAGAGAATGATTATTTAACAATTCAAAATAGAGTCGAAAGCAGTGGTGAAAATCATTGCTTTCAGTTGCTTTCTTTGTACTTTTGTTGGTGTATGTGATATACTAAAATCGTGGAATTCAGTGGAAGGACAATTTACAATTTCTATATTCAAATATGCATAAAAATTTATTCATAATTTGCTTTTAAATAAATAGAAAACCTGTAGATATCTATCCAGATTGCAAAGGTAGACGGGCCTGCTGTGGCTGAGTTTGCCTTTTTAAAAAATATAAAATAGTGAGGAAAACAATGAGACAAACAAATGTTAGAGGGACTTTATCCCTACGTGGCTTTAGAAAATTAAGAACTGGTGCAATTGTTGCGACAGGTGTGATTTTATTGGGACTGGGCTTTTTAGCTCCAACTGTTTCAGCTAATGAACAAGATGGTGTTTGGGTAGCCAGAACAGTTGCAGAAGTAAAAGCTGATATTCAAAATATAGACAATTTATCACACTATACTATTAAGTGGGGAGATACACTGAGTGCTATTAGTGGAGCAACAGGACTATCTGTTGATAGTTTGGTTGAGATAAATCGTATTGCAAATAGAGATTTGATTTTTGTCAATAATAAATTGTATTTTAGCGAAGAAGCTTTTCTAAAAGATGGAAATACAGAAGTCAAAAGACAGCGAGTGTCAATTGATAATTCTGGTAGCTGTCAAAGTTATGAAGTTGAAACAAAGACAAATACTGTAACTGGAGAGCAAACAACTACTGTTAAACAAACGACACCAGTAGTTGTGGAAACACCAGCAGTATCGGCAGCGAAAGCTGAAGAGTCAATATCGCCAGCACTGAAATCAGAAACACCAGTCACAGTTGCGCCAAAAGCCGAAACAAGGGAGGAAGTTTCAAATGCTCCATCACTGGGCGCTACAACTAGTGCTGATTCAGGTGAATCAAGTTCAGTAACAGACAATGCCCCTTCAAATACAGGGACTACAAATCAACCTTTAGCTTCAAATCCAAGTTCTGAAGTTTCAGCTTCATCAGAATCAGCACCGAAAGTGGAAGAGCCAGTGGCGCCAGCACCGAAAACAGAAGAACCAGTGGCACCAACACCGAAAACAGAAGAACCAGCGACACCAGCACCGAAAGCAGAAGAACCAGTGGCTCCAACACCGAAATCAGAAGAACCATCGGCTCCAGCGCCAAAAGCAGAAGAGCCAACGGCGCCAGGACCAAAAGTAGAGGAACCAGTAGCTACCACGCCAAAAGCAGAAGAACCAGTAGCCACAACGCCAAAAGCAGAAGAGCCAGTGGCACCAGCACCAAAAGCCGAGGAACCAACGACACCAGCACCGAAAGTGGAAGAGCCAGCAGGAACAGCGCCAAAAGTGGAAGAGCCAGTGGCACCAGCACCGAAAGCAGAAGACCCAGCAGCAGGCACAACGCCGAAAGCGGAAGACCCAGCAGCAGGCACAACATCAAAAGTAGAAGACCCAGCAGCAGGAACAACGCCAAAAGCGGACGAGCCAGCAGCAGGCACAACACCAAAAGCAGAAGAACCAGTAGCAGGCACAACGCCGAAAGCAGAAGAACCATCAGCAGGCACAACGCCGAAAGCAGAAGAACCATCAGCAGGCACAACACCGAAAGTGGAAGAGCCAGCAGGAACAACGCCGAAAGCGGAAGAACCATCAGCAGACACAACGCCAAAAGCAGACGAGCCAGCACCGAAAGCAGACGAGCCAGTGGCCCCAGCGCCAAAAGCAGAGGCACCTGCAACTCCAGCACCAAAAGCTGAAGAGCCAACGGCTCCAGCGCCAAAAGTAGAGGAACCTGCAACTCCAGCACCGAAAGCGGAAGAACCATCAGCAGGCACAACGCCAAAAGCTGAAGAGCCAGCGGCCCCAGCGCCAAAAGCTGAAGAGCCAGTGGCCCCAGCGCCAAAAGCAGAGGAACCAGTGGCCCCAGCGCCAAAAGCAGAGGAACCAACGACACCAGCACCGAAAGTGGAAGAACCTGCAACACCAGCACCGAAAGTGGAAGAGCCAGCGGCCCCAGCACCGAAAGTGGAAGAGCCATCAGCAACAACACCAAAAGCGGACGAGCCATCGGCCCCAGCGCCAAAAGCAGAGGCCCCAGCGGCATCAGCACCGAAAGCAGACGAGCCATCGGCTCCATCACCGAAAGCAGAAGAACCAACGACACCAGCACCAAAAGCGGAGGAGCCAACGGCTCCAGCACCGAAAGTGGAAGAACCTGCAACACCAGCACCAAAAGCTGAAGAGCCAACGGCTCCAGCGCCAAAAGTAGAGGAACCAACAGCCTCAGCACCGAAAGACGATGAATCAGCTTCTTCAGTTGAATCTCCATCAACAGGTAATCATTCAGAAGAGTCTGGAGCATCATCTACAACTCCTACAGTTGATTCAACATCATCACCGGTAACCCCAAGTGAAGAAGCACCGGTCACATCAGGCGATACCAATTCCACTACACAGCCAGCTGGAGAATCAGGTAAATCTGAAACACCGTCAGAATCTTCCAATACTCCATCTGCAGATGCTACAAATGAATCAGGGAATTCAGAGTCATCAAGTTCAGTAACAGATGATACTACTTCAAATGTGGAAACTACAGAACAACCTGAAACTTCAGCTCCAAAAACCGAAGCACCAGCGCCAAAAGTAGATGATCCAGCGACTCCAGAACCGAAAACTGAAGAAGAAAAGTTATTAGAGGAAACTAAACAGGATAGCATAAGAGAAAATATTGACGCAGTTGTTAATATTAAATTAGCGGAAATTGAAAAGATTGAGAATTCAGATGAAAAAGAAAAATTAAAAGCAAAATTATATGAGTTAAGAAAGAATGCAGTAGATGACATTAAAAATGCTAAAGATGAAGAAGAGGCATTAATACTTACAGAAAAACATCAAAATATAATTAATTCTCTTGAAATATCTGGTGAAAAATATACAAAACCAAATTTTGATAAAGATAATTTATCAAATGGACGTAATGATGGAACTACGATTGAAGGTGGTAGTACAGCAATAGGACATGGTTCAGGAGAAGCACCTTCAGGAGCAACGCAACCAGCCTCAGCAGAAGGGACAGATAACTCATCAGCACCAACAGCACAACCACAACCAGAAACAACATCATCAGGGACTTCAAGTTTTAGAAATGCTCCATCAGTTCAAGCAAGAGCAAGAAGAGTAGCACGTTCAACATCAGAACCAGATGGAACTGTAAATATCAGCTATAACTTCGCTGAAATGCCAGATATTCATGGTTTCCTATCTGACCCAGGAGAAGATAACACTGTTACAATTCCTGCTGGAACGAGTGAAGCACAGGCAAAAGAATTAGTAAAAGAAAAAATTCAAGCCAAGATAAAAGACCTAGCTGCTAGAGGGTATTATGTGAAAAATGACATTATTTTTGAACAAGATACTACTGTGAAAAATTATAACTACGTTGTCACATTCACTAAGGAGGCTACAGGAACTTCAGGTTTCAGAATGGCTCCAGCAGTTCAACCACGCGCTAGCAGAAATCGTAGAAGTCTAGAACAGCCAGCTCCTCAAAAGGTCAAAGTAAATGTATTTTATAACTTTGATAAAATGAAAGATATTGCAGGTTTCCTAGGAGATATCAATGGAACTTCTCTTGAAATTGCGGAAGGTTTATCAAATGAACAGGTTAAAGCAGCTGTCAAGAGCCAAGTTGATGCTAAGAAAGAAGAGTTGAGCAAACGTGGCTATACTTTCAAAGAGGACTATGTCTATCAAGCTAATGGGAAAGATTATAATTACGTCGTTACATTCACTAAGGAGACTACAGGAACTTCAGGTTTCAGAATGGCTCCAGCAGTTCAACCACGGGCTAGCAGAAATCGTAGAAGTCTAGAACAGCCAGCTTCTCAAAAGGTCAAAGTAAATGTATTTTATAACTTTGATAAAATGAAGGATATTGCAGGTTTCCTAGGAGATATCGATGGAACTTCTATTGAAATCGCGGAAGGTTCAACAAATGAACAGGTGAAAGCAGCAGTCAAGAGCCAAGTTGATGCTAAGAAAGAAGAGTTGAGCAAACGCGGCTATAGTTTCAAAGAGAACTATGTCTATCAAGCTAATGGGAAAGATTATAACTACGTTGTAACATTTTCAAAAGCAACCAAATAACGTTCATTCCACAGAGAGTGAAATGTGAGCAGAGAGAGCGATAGGCTCTCTTTGTTTTATCTAGTGGTCAGTTACTTACAGACAAAAGGCCAGTAAGAGGCTATAATAGAAAATAGAGTAGGTGTTTATTCTAATACTCTTCGAAAATCTCTTCAAACCACGTCAGCGTCGCCTTACCGTAGGTATGGTTACTGACTTCGTCAGTTCTATCCACAACCTCAAAACAGTGTTTTGAGCTGACTTTGTCAGTTCTATCTACAACCTCAAAGCAGTGCTTTGAGCAACCTGCGGCTAGCTTCCTAGTTTACTTTTTGATTTTCATTGAGTATAAGAAAAATAAAAAATAGAGAGCAGTTAAAGTATGAAAATTTTAATTGTAGAAGATGAAGAGATGATCCGTGAGGGGGTCAGTGATTATTTGACGGATTGTGGTTATGAAACCATTGAGGCGGCGGACGGACAAGAAGCCTTAGAAAAATTTTCCAGCTATGAAGTAGCCTTGGTTTTACTGGATATCCAGATGCCAAAGCTCAATGGCTTAGAAGTCCTAGCTGAGATTCGCAAAACCAGCCAGGTTCCTGTCTTGATGCTGACCGCCTTTCAGGATGAGGAATACAAGATGAGTGCCTTTGCCTCTCTGGCAGATGGCTATCTGGAAAAACCTTTCTCCCTCTCCCTCTTAAAAGTGAGGGTGGACGCGATTTTCAAGCGCTACTACGATACAGGACGAGTCTTCTCCTATAAGGATGCCAAGGTAGACTTTGAAAGCTACAGTGCAAGCCTAGCAGGAGAGGAAGTGGCTGTTAATGCTAAAGAGTTGGAAATTCTGGACTATCTGGTGAAAAATGAAGGAAGGGCCTTGACTCGATCTCAGATAATCGATGCCGTTTGGAAAGCGACAGATGAGGTTCCCTTTGACCGTGTCATTGATGTTTATATCAAGGAACTGCGGAAAAAGCTAGGCTTGGACTGCATCCTCACTGTGCGCAATGTTGGTTATAAATTGGAGCAAAAATGAAACGAACAGGTTTGTTTACAAAGATATTTATATATACCTTCTCGATATTTAGTGTTCTGGTTATCTGCCTTCATTTGGCTATTTATTTTCTTTTTCCTTCGACTTATCTGAGCCACCGTCAGGAAACCATTGGTCAGAAGGCAACAGCCATTGCCCAGTCCCTAGAAGGGAAAGATAGGCAGAATATCGAGCAAGTCTTAGACTTGTATTCTCAGACCAGTGAGATCAAGGGGGCTGTCAAGGGCGAGATGACTGAGGATAAGTTAGAAGTCAAGGACAGTCTTCCTCTGGATACAGACCGCCAGACAATCTCTCTCTTTATTGAGGAGCGCGAGGTGACAACGCAGGACGGTGGTACTATGACCCTGCAATTTCTAGCTTCCATGGACTTGCAAAAGGAAGCAGAGCAAATCAGTCTCCAGTTTCTTCCCTATACCTTGTTGGCATCATTTCTAATTTCTCTTTTGGTAGCCTACATCTATGCTCGGACTATCGTTGCCCCGATTTTGGAAATCAAGCGGGTGACCCGACGGATGATGGATCTGGATGCTCAAGTACGATTGCGCGTGGATTCGAAGGATGAGATTGGTGATCTCAAAGAACAAATCAATAGCCTCTACCAGCATCTCTTGACTGTCATTGCGGACTTGCATGACAAGAATGAAGCTATTCTCCAGCTGGAAAAGATGAAGGTCGAATTCCTACGGGGGGCTTCTCATGAATTGAAGACACCTCTGACTAGTTTGAAAATCCTAATCGAAAATATGAAAGAAAATGTCGGTCGCTATAAGGATAGAGACCACTATCTGGGAGTTGCCTTAGGAATTGTGGATGAACTCAATCACCATGTTCTGCAGATACTTTCCCTCTCTTCTGTGCAGGAGTTACGAGATGATAGGGAACAAATTGACCTACACCAGATGACGCAAAGTCTGGTTAAGGATTATGCCTTGCTAGCCAAGGAAAGAGAGCTCCAGATAGACAATAGTTTGACCCATCAGCAGGCTTATCTAAACCCATCAGTTATGAAGTTGATCCTGTCTAATCTCATCAGCAATGCTATCAAGCACTCTGTTCCAGGCTACTTGGTTCGCATTGGAGAAAGAGAAGGGGAACTTTTTATAGAAAATAGCTGCAGTCCAGAAGAACAAGAAAAACTAGCCCAGTCTTTTTCTGACAATGCTAGTCGCAAGGCCAAGGGTTCTGGGATGGGGCTCTTTGTGGTCAAGAGTCTATTAGAACATGAAAAATTATCCTATCGTTTTGAGATGGAGGAGAATCGTTTAACTTTCTTCATAGCTTTTCCAAAAGTTGTCCAAGACTAGAGAGAAAGGGTTTACATAGATGAAGCTAGAAGAAATTCAATCGAAACTGCGGGAAAAACTAGATTTTTTTATCAAAAAGTGATAAAATGAACAATGTAAATGGGATGACCCATAAAAATATACAGGAGGCCTGATAAAATGGCAATCGTTTCAGCAGAAAAATTTGTCCAAGCAGCTCGTGACAACGGTTATGCAGTTGGTGGATTTAACACAAACAACCTTGAGTGGACTCAAGCTATCTTGCGCGCAGCAGAAGCTAAAAAAGCTCCAGTTTTGATCCAAACTTCAATGGGTGCTGCTAAATACATGGGTGGTTACAAAGTTGCTCGTAACTTAATCGCTAACCTTGTTGAATCAATGGGTATCACTGTACCAGTAGCTATCCACCTTGACCACGGTCACTACGAAGATGCACTTGAGTGTATCCGAGTTGGTTATACTTCAGTTATGTTTGATGGTTCACACCTTCCAGTTGAAGAAAACCTTGAAAAAGCTCGTAAAGTTGTAGAATTTGCTCATGCAAATGGTGTATCAGTGGAAGCTGAAGTTGGTACTATCGGTGGTGAAGAAGACGGAATCATCGGTGATGGTGAATTGGCTCCAATCGAAGACGCTAAAGCAATGGTTGAAACTGGTATCGACTTCTTGGCAGCTGGTATCGGTAACATCCACGGTCCTTACCCAGAAAACTGGAAAGGTCTTCACCTTGATCACTTGCAAAAATTGACTGAAGCTGTTCCAGGATTCCCAATCGTATTGCACGGTGGATCAGGTATTCCTGATGAGCAAATCCAAGCAGCTATCAAACTTGGTGTTGCGAAAGTTAACGTTAACACAGAATGCCAAATCGCATTCGCTAACGCAACTCGTAAATTTGCTCGTGACTACGAAGCAAACGAAGCAGAATACGACAAGAAAAAACTCTTCGACCCACGTAAATTCTTGGCTGACGGTGTAAAAGCTATCCAAGCATCAGTTGAAGAACGTATCGACGTATTCGGTTCAGAAGGTAAAGCTTAATCTAGCTGAATAATATAGAATAGAAACCTGCCCATTGGGTGGGTTTTTTGGTGTTTTAAGGGAACTATTATTTCTGTTTTAAACTAGAGGAAATTATTTTTTATAGAATATGATACTTGTAAAAAATCAATTTGAGGAGACAAGATGTTAAATCTTCCTATTCGTTCCATTGTATTCATTTTATGCGATTGAGATATTTGAATTATGTTAGTCACCATTTTATATAGGTGTTGATATAATTTAGACGATTCTATGAAATTAATTAGGATTAAGTTGGAGAGTTGCTCAATAAGTTCATGTAATTATGGAAATAGTTTTTAATATTTACTTATTAGGAAATGACCTTGAACTGCTTCTCCGTTTACGAACTCTATATGTAGATTTTTTATGAAGTTGGTAAGCTATTGACAGCAATTCTTTTTCATTATAAACTAATAATAATCAAAAAAATCGTTAACATTGGAAATGGAGTTTATTATGTCTGATTGTATTGTTGTAAATGATGAATTATATGTTATTTATCCTAATTATAGAACGTATACTCTTGATGCGGAGTATTGTTCAAGATATACATATTATCTTAAAAAAGGGAATTACTTTTTCTTGAATAATAATGGAAAATTAGTTGATTCGAATGAGGATGTAGAGGATAGAATTGCATATAAGATTGGAAAACTAGAGGGGAATTATTATTGTTTTGACAATGAGATTTTTGATTTACAACATAAATTTAGAATAGACGTTAGCCTAATTGATAATTTAAAGCATAAACATTTTTTAAAATATCCTTCACAGTTATCTATTCTAAAGAAAATTGATAGTTTGATAAATGAGGATTTTTATATTTTACCTGATGATACGATAAATGAAGAAGTTAGTTCAATCAGTTGGACAGAATATAACAATCTTGTTGCTTCATTTCCAACAACAACAACAGTAAAACATTATATTGATAAATTGGTAGCTGAAAAAATTGAAGGCTTCTTTGAGTTAAAAAAGAGCTATGATGATGAGTTTGAAAAACATCTCCAAAAAACAACTAGAATTCCCTCTTCTAACACACTATTCTCACCCAAAATAGATTATGAAGTCACTCAAGCAGAAATAAACAAATTTACTCATGCACTTTCTTTGCTAAAGGACATACTTGAAGAGGAAATTATAAGTGAAAAAGAGTGGCAGAATAAAATTTTAGATATTCTGTTACTGATATATCCCCAGTATCAAATTATAATCGATGAGGTAGGATTAAGTAATCGTAGAAGGGTTGATTTTGTTTTAGTTGACCTATTTAATAATATTGATATTGTAGAGATAAAGACTCCAGAAAAGAGATTATTAAAAAAATCAAAATATAGAGACCACTATGTTCCATCGCATGAATTTACTGGTACAGCTATGCAGATTGAGTATTATTTACGAGAGTTACATGAAAATTCAAGTGCTAACGTGCAAAAAATCAAACATAAGTTACTAGAGAAGGGTTTTAATAGTGAGGTTAAGATAAATAATGTTAAAGGGATTATTATTATGGGCCGAACAAATGGATTCAATGTAGAACAACAAGAAACATATCGAATTATGAAAAATCAGTATTCCAATATTATTAATATTATTAGTTATGATGAACTACTTGATATGTTAGAAAGAATTTTGGAACGCTTCAAAAAAAATGGTATTTCAAACAAATAGAATTAAGCATAATGTGACAAACCAAAAATAAATTTTACTCTCATTTTATACTCTTTTCAAAGAACAAAGAGTAATACTTAAGAAGCTTTCCTATATGATACGTTTGAATAAAAATCTATTTAAAGTGTTTTCGGTGTGCTAGGAAATACAGAGAGTTAATCAGCTATGTTCAGAAGGTAAAGCATAATCTAGCTGAATAATACAGATGAAACCTGCCCATTGGGTGGGTTTTTTTGGTGTTTTAAGGAGACTATTAAGCCAGAATTTTGGACTAATACTCTTCGAAAATCTCTTCAAACCACGTCAGCTTCGCCTTGCCGTATGTATGGTTACTGACTTCGTCAGTTCTATCCACAACCTCAAAACAGTGTTTTGAGCTGACTTCGTCAGTTCCATCTACAACCTCAAAACAGTGTTTTGAGCAACCTACGGCTAGCTTCCTAGTTTGCTCTTTGATTTTTATTGAGTATAAAAATACCACTTTAAGAGAAAAATTTTCAATTTCACAAATTTTAAGCAAACGCTTGCATTCTAGTTTTTATTGGATTATAATAGGTTGGTATAAAGCATTTTGTAATAATAAAATGTAGAAGGTGTAGAAAGTAAGGATTTAGAATACTTGTGTTTGAAAATACGATTTTCTATTCCTTACCATAGGGAGAGATTTATGGCAATGATAGAAGTGGAACATCTTCAGAAAAATTTTGTGAAGACTGTTAAGGAACCGGGCTTGAAGGGGGCTTTGCGCTCCTTTATTCATCCTGAAAAGCAGACCTTTGAAGCGGTCAAGGATTTGACCTTTGAGGTCCCAAAGGGGCAGATTTTAGGCTTCATCGGGGCTAATGGTGCTGGGAAGTCGACAACCATTAAAATGCTGACTGGGATTTTGAAACCGACATCTGGTTTTTGTCGGATTAACGGCAAGATTCCTCAGGATAATCGTCAAGATTATGTCAAAGATATTGGCGTAGTCTTTGGACAACGCACCCAGCTATGGTGGGATTTGGCCCTGCAAGAGACCTACACAGTCTTGAAGGAGATTTACGATGTTCCAGACTCGCTCTTTCATAAGCGCATGGATTTTTTGAATGAAGTCTTGGATTTGAAGGACTTTATCAAGGATCCCGTACGGACTCTTTCACTAGGACAGCGCATGCGGGCGGATATTGCAGCTTCCTTGCTCCACAATCCCAAGGTTCTCTTTTTAGATGAGCCGACCATTGGTTTGGACGTTTCGGTCAAGGATAACATTCGTCGGGCTATTACTCAGATCAATCAGGAGGAAGAAACAACCATTCTTTTGACTACTCACGACCTGAGCGACATTGAGCAACTCTGTGATCGAATTTTTATGATTGATAAGGGGCAAGAGATTTTTGATGGAACGGTGAGCCAACTCAAGGAGACCTTTGGTAAGATGAAGACTCTCTCCTTTGAACTGCTACCAGATCAAAGTCATCTCCTTTCTCACTATGAAGGATTTTCGGATATGACTATTGATAGACAAGGAAACAGTCTCAACATTGAATTCGATAGTTCTCGCTACCAGTCAGCTGACATTATCAAGCAAACCCTGTCTGATTTTGAAATCCGCGATTTGAAGATGGTGGATACGGATATTGAGGATATTATCCGTCGCTTCTATCGAAAGGAGCTCTAAGATGGTCAAATTGTGGAGACGTTATAAACCCTTTATCAATGCAGGTGTTCAGGAATTGATCACCTATCGAGTCAACTTTATTCTCTATCGGATTGGGGATGTGATGGGAGCTTTCGTGGCCTTTTATCTCTGGAAGGCTGTCTTTGATTCCTCACAGGAGTCTTTGATTCAGGGCTTTAGTATGGCAGATATCACCCTCTACATCATCATGAGTTTTGTGACCAATCTTCTGACTAGGTCAGATTCGTCCTTTATGATTGGGGAGGAGGTCAAGGATGGTTCCATCATCATGCGCTTGTTGCGACCAGTGCATTTTGCGGCTTCTTACCTCTTTACCGAGCTTGGCTCCAAGTGGTTGATTTTTATCAGCGTTGGCCTTCCATTTTTAAGTGTCATTGTCTTGATGAAAATCATATCGGGTCAAGATATTGTAGAGGTGCTAGGATTAACTGTCCTTTATCTTTTTAGCTTAACGCTGGCCTATCTGATTAACTTTTTCTTTAATATCTGCTTTGGATTTTCTGCCTTTGTGTTTAAAAATCTTTGGGGTTCCAACCTACTTAAGACTTCCATAGTGGCTTTTATGTCTGGAAGTTTGATTCCCTTGGCCTTCTTTCCAAAGGTTGTTTCAGATATTCTATCCTTCCTGCCTTTTTCATCCTTGATTTACACTCCGGTCATGATTATCGTTGGGAAATACGATGCCAGTCAGATGATTCAGGCGCTCGCTTTGCAGTTTTTCTGGCTCTTAGTGATGGTGGGCTTGTCTCAGTTGATTTGGAAACGAGTCCAGTCATTCATTACCATTCAGGGAGGTTAGTATGAAAAAATATCAGCGTATGCATCTGATTTTTATCAGACAATATATCAAGCAAATCATGGAATACAAGGTGGATTTTGTAGTTGGTGTTCTGGGAGTTTTTCTGACCCAAGGCTTGAACCTCTTGTTTCTCAATGTCATCTTTCAACACATCCCATCCCTAGAAGGTTGGACTTTTCAAGAAATTGCTTTTATCTATGGCTTTTCCTTGATTCCTAAGGGGTTGGACCATCTCTTTTTTGACAATCTCTGGGCACTGGGACAGCGTTTGGTGCGAAAAGGGGAGTTTGACAAGTATCTGACACGTCCTATCAATCCTCTCTTTCATATTTTAGTTGAGACCTTTCAGATTGATGCCTTGGGAGAACTCTTGGTCGGTGGGATCCTACTGGGAACAACAGTGACTAGTATTGCTTGGACTCTTCCAAAATTCCTGCTTTTCCTAGTCTGCATACCATTTGCGACCTTGATTTATACTTCCTTGAAAATTGCGACAGCCAGTATTGCTTTTTGGACCAAGCAGTCAGGCGCCATGATCTACATTTTCTATATGTTTAATGATTTTGCCAAGTATCCAATTTCCATTTACAATTCATTTCTTCGTTGGTTGATTAGCTTTATCGTGCCTTTTGCCTTTACGGCCTACTATCCTGCCAGCTATTTCTTGCAGGACAAGGATGTAATCTTTAACATCGGAGGTTTGATGTTGATTTCCCTTGTCTTTTTTGGTATTTCCCTTAAACTCTGGGACAGGGGCTTGGATTCTTATGAAAGTGCTGGGTCCTAAGATGAAGAAACTCAAAGCCTTGTCTCAGGACAGGCTTTTTCTAATAGAGAAGAAAATTCCTTGACATTTATTCTCAGAGTGCTATATTGTAAGTGTAATCGCCGATTTAGCTTATACTCTTCGAAAATCTCTTCAAACCACGTCAGCTTGGCCTTGCCGTATATATGTGACTGACTTCGTCAGTTCTATCCACAACCTCAAAGCAGTGCTTTGAGCTGACTTCGTCAGTTCTATCTACAACCTAAAAGCAGTGCTTTTAGCAACCTGCGGCTAGCTTTCTAGTTTGCTTTTTGATTTTCATTGAGTATCAGTTGGTAGAGCAAGGCACTCGTAAAGTTTAGCTCCTAGGTGAATAAATGCCCGAATATCTGAAAAATTTATATATAAATAACCGTTAAGCCTTATTCTTAGCGGTTATTTATATTGTTTAATAGCGCTGATATTTCATCAATGATGTTTGACTTTGTGATGTTGCTAGTGCTTTAAGTTGATTGCTACTATTTTTGATGGTGTGAATGTGCTTATAATGTATCCCAGTTAACTACGAATTTTTTTGACTTAACCTTATTTTTAACACGTATTAAAAAATAAATTAATGCATGTTAATTTTTCTTGACTTAAATTTTTTTAATTGATATACTATTTTCAGAGAGTTAACAATTATATATAAATGCACTACTCTATTTCCTAGATAATACTTAGTAAAACTTTTTATAACAAAGGCTAGCAAAGTTAAAGTTTTCTATCTATTGGAAGTTAAATAAATATGTAAGGAATTAAAATGAAAAAAAGTACAGTATTGTCATTAACCACAGCTGCAGTTATTTTAGCAGCATATGTCCCTAATGAGGTAATCCTAGCAGATACACCTAGTTCTGAAGATTCTTTAAAAATATCTGATAAAGAAAAAGTAGTAGGTAAACAAAACGAAAACAAAGAAAAACTTGAAGATATTCATAATGCTATAGAAACTTCAAAGGATACTGAAGAGAAGAAAACAACGGTTATTGAGGAAAAAGAAGTTGTTAGTAAAGAATTTGTGAGAGATAATAAAACTAGCAATGAAGAAGAAAAAATCAAAGAAGATTCCAATCAATCCCAAGAAGATAAAGCGGACTCGTCTGCAAGTAAAGACCCAGAAAGTCCCAAAAAAGAGGATAAACTTGTCTATATTGCTGAATTTAAAGATAAAGAATCTGGAGAAAAAGCAATCAAGGAATTATCCAATCTTAAGGATACAAAAGTTTTATATACTTATGATACGGTTTTTAATGGTGTTGCAATAGAAACAACTCCAGATAATCTGGACAAAATTAAACTAATAGAAGGTATCTCATCGGTTGAACGATCACAAAAAGTCCAGCCAATGATGAATCATGCTAGAAAGGAAATTGGAGTTGAAGAGGCAATTGATTACCTAAAGTCTATCAATGCTCCATTTGGTAAAAATTTTGATGGTAGAGGTATGGTCATTTCAAATATCGATACCGGGACAGATTATAGGCATAAGGCCATGAGGATTGATGATGATGCTAAAGGCTCAATGAGATTCAAAAAAGAAGACTTAAAAGGTACTGATAAAAATTTCTGGTTGAGTGATAAAATCCCTCATGCTTTCAATTATTATAATGGTGGTAAAATTACTGTAGAAAAAGCTGATGATGGGAGCGATTATTTTGATCCACATGGGATGCATATTGCAGGGATTCTTGCGGGAAATGATACTGAAAAAGACATTAAGAACTTTAATGGAATAGATGGAATTGCTCCTAATGCACAGATCTTCTCTTATAAAATGTACTCTGACGCAGGATCTGGCTTCGCAGGAGATGAAACAATGTTTCATGCTATTGAAGATTCGATCAAACACAATGTCGATGTTGTTTCGGTATCATCTGGTTTTACAGGAACAGGTCTTGTAGGTGAGAAATATTGGGAAGCTATTAGAGCATTAAGAAAAGCGGGCATTCCAATGGTTGTAGCTACGGGTAACTATGCGACTTCTGCTTCAAGTTCTTCATGGGATTTAGTGGCAAATAATAATCTGAAAATGACAGATACTGGAAATGTAACGCGAACTGCAGCACATGAAGATGCGATAGCGGTCGCTTCTGCTAAAAATCAAACAGTTGAGTTTGATAAAGTTAACATAGGTGGAGAAAGTTTTAAATACAGAAATATAGGTGCCTTTTTCGATAAAAATAAAATCGTAACAAATGAAGATGGATCAAAAGCTCCTAGTAAAGTAAAATTTGTATATATAGGCAAGGGTCAAGACCAAGATTTGATAGGTTTGGATCTTAAGGGCAAAATTGCAGTAATGGATAGAATTTATACAAAGGATTTAAAAAATTCTTTTAAAAGAGCTACGGATAAGGGTGCACGTGGCATTATGGTTGTAAATACTGTAAATTACTACAATAGAGATAATTGGACAGAGCTTCCAGCTATGGGATATGAGGAGGATGAAGGAACTACTAGTCAAGTATTTTCAATTTCAGGAGATGATGGTGTAAAGTTATGGAACATGATTAACCCTGATAAAAAAACTGAAGTTAAAAGAAATAGTAAGGAAGATTTCAAAGATAAATTGGATCAATACTATCCAATTGATATGGCAAGCTATAATTCTAATAAACCGAATGTAGGTGACGAAAAAGAGATTGACTTTAAGTTTGCACCTGACACAGACAAAGAATTGTATAAAGAAGATATCATCGTTCCAGCAGGATCCACATCTTGGGGACCGAGAACAGATTTGCTTTTAAAGCCTGATGTCTCAGCACCAGGTAAAAATATTAAATCTACTCTTAATGTCATTAATGGGAAATCAACTTATGGTTATATGTCAGGGACTAGTATGGCAACTCCAATCGTGGCAGCTTCTACTGTTTTGATTAGACCGAAGTTAAAGGAAATGCTTGAAAGACCTGTATTGAAAAATCTTAAGGGAGATGACAAAATAGACCTTACAAGTCTTACAAAAATTGCCCTACAAAATACTGCACGGCCTATGATGGATGCAACTTCTTGGAAAGAAAAAAGCCAATACTTTGCATCACCTAGACAACAGGGAGCAGGGCTAATTAATGTGGCCAATGCTTTGAGAAATGAAGTTGTAGCTACTTTCAAGAACACGGATTCTAAAGGTTTGGTAAACTCTTATGGTTCTATTTCTCTTAAAGAAATAAAAGGAGATAAAAAATACTTTACAATTAAGCTTCACAATACATCAAACAGACCTTTAACCTTTAAAGTTTCAGCATCAGCGGTAACTACAGATGCTCTAACTGATAGACTAAAACTGGATGAAACATACAAAGATGAAAAATCTCCAGATGGTAAGCAAATTGTTCCAGAAATCCACCCAGAAAAAATCAAAGGAGCAAATATCACATTTGAGCATGACACCTTCACTATAAGCCCAAATTCTAGCTTTGATTTGAATGCGGTTATAAATGTTGGAGAGGCTAAAAACAAAAATAAATTTGTAGAATCATTTATTCATTTTGAATCAGTGGAAGAAATGGAAGCTCTAAACTCTAACGGGAAGAAAATAAACTTCCAACCTTCTTTATCGATGCCTCTAATGGGATTTGCTGGGGATTGGAATAAGGAACCAATCCTTGATAAATGGGCCTGGGAAGAGGGTTCAAAATCAAAAACAATGGAAGGTTATGATGATGATGGTAAACCAAAAATTCCAGGAACCTTAAATAAGGGAATTGGTGGAGAGCATGGTATAGATAAATTTAATCCAGCAGGAGTTATACAAAATAGAAAAGATAAAAATACAACATCCCTAGATCAAAATCCAGAATTATTTGCTTTCAATAACGAAGGGATCAACGCACCATCATCAAGTGGTTCTAATATTGCTAAAATTTATCCCTTAGATTCAAATGGAAATCCTCAAGATGCTCAACTTGAGAGAGGATTAACACCTTCTCCACTTGTATTAAGAAGTGCAGAAGAAGGAATGATTTCAATAGTAAATACAAATAAAGAGGGAGAAAATCAAAAAGACTTAAAAGTCATTTCGAGAGAACACTTTATTAAAGGAATTTTAAACTCTAAGAGAAATGATGCAAAGGGAATCAAATCTTCTAAGCTAAAAGTTTGGGGTGACTTGAAATGGGATGGACTCATCTATAACCCTAGAGGTAGAGAAGAAAATGCACCAGAAAGCAAGGATACCAAAGATCCTGCTACTAAGATAAGAGGTCAATTTGAACCAATTGCAGAAGGTCAATATTTCTATAAATTTAAATATAGATTAACTAAAGATTATCCATGGCAGGTTTCCTATATTCCTGTAAAAATTGATAACACAGCCCCTAAGATTGTTTCGGTTGATTTTTCAAATCCTGAAAAAATTAAGTTGATTACAAAGGATACTTATCATAAGGTAAAAGATCAGTATAAGAATGAAACGCTATTTGCGAGAGATCAAAAAGCACATCCTGAAAAATTTGATGAGATTGCAAACGAAGTTTGGTATGCTGGCGCCGCTCTTGTTAATGAAGACGGAGAGGTTGAGAAAAATCTTGAAGTAACCTATGCAGGTGAGGGTGAAGGAAGAAATAGAAAACTTGACAAAGATGGAAATACCATTTATGAAATTAATGGTGCAGGAGATTTAAGAGGAAAAATCATTGAAGTCATTGCATTAGATGGCTCTAGCAATTTTACAAAGATTCATAGAATTAAATTTGCTGATCATGCTGATGAAAAGGGGATGATTTCCTATTATCTAGTAGATCCTGATCAAGATTCATCTAAATACCAAAAGCTTGGCGAGATTTCTGAATCTAAATTTAAAAATTTAGAAAATAGAAAAGACGATAGTCTTAAAAAAGATACAACTGAGGAAGAAAATCATCAAGACAATGAAGAGTCTATTGAAGAAAAATCTAGCTTGACTATTCATAAAACTATTTCAACAATTAGAGAGTTTGAAAGTAAAGACTTGAAGAAACTCATTAAAAAGAAATTTAGAGAAGTTGATGACTTTACAAGTGAAACTGGTAAGAGAACAGAGGAATACGATTATAAATACGATGATAAGGGAAATATCATTGCTTATGACGATGGTAGTGCCTTAGAATATGAAACTGAAAAACTTGACGAAATCAAATCAAAAATTTATGGTGTTCTAAGCCCGTCTAAAGATGGACACTTTGAAATTCTTGGAAAGATAAGTAATGTGTCTAAAAATGCCAAGGTATATTATGGAAATAACTATAAATCTATAGAAATCAAAGCGACCAAGTATGATTCCCATTCAAAAACGATGACATTTGATTTATACGCTAATATTAATGATATTGTGGATGGATTAGCTTTTGCAGGAGATATGAGATTCTTTGTTAAAGATGATGATCAGATAAAAGCTGAAACGAAGATTAGAATGCCTGAAAAAAATAAGGAAACTAAAACAGAATATCCATATGCATCAAGTTATGGGAATATAATAGAATTAGGAGAAGGAGATCTTTCAAAGAATAAACCAAATAATTTAACTGAAATGGAATCTGGTAAAATCTATTCTGATTCAGAAAAACAACAATATCTATTAAAGGATAATATCATTCTGAGAAAAGGCTATGCACTAAAAGTGACTACCTATAATCCTGGAAAAACGGATATGTTAGAAGGAAATGGAGTCTATAGCAAGGAAGATATAGCAAAAATACAAAAGGCCAATCCTAATCTAAGAGCCTTATCAGAAAAAATAATTTATGCTGATAGTAGAAATGTTGAAGATGGAAGAAGTACTCAATCAGTATTAATGTCGGCTTTGGACGGCTTTAACATTGTAAGGTATCAAGTGTTTAGATTTAAAATGAACGATAAAGGGGAGGCAATCGATAAAGATGGAAATCTTGTAACAGATCCTTCTAAACTTGTATTATTTGGTAAAGATGATAAAGAGTACACTGGAGAGGATAAGTCCAATGTAGAAGCTATAAAAGAAGATGGCTCTACGTTATTTATTGATGCAAAACCAGTAAACCTTTCAATGGACAAGAACTACTTTAATCCATCTAAATCTAATAAAATTTATGTACGAAATCCAGAATTTTATTTAAGAGGTAAGATTTCTGATAAGGGTGGTTTTAACTGGGAGTTGAGAGTTAATGAATCTGTTGTAGATAATTATTTAATCTACGGAGATTTACACATTGATAACACTAGAGATTTTAACGTTAAGCTTAATGTTAAAGACGGTGACATCATGGACTGGGGAATGAAAGACTATAAAGCAAACGGATTCCCAGATAAGGTAACAGATATGGATGGAAATGTTTATCTTAAAACTGGCTATAGCGATTTGAATGCGAAAGCGGTTGGAGTACACTATCAATTTTTATATGATAATGTTAAACCAGAAGTAAACATTGATCCTAAGGGAAATACTAGTATTGAATATGCTGATGGAAAATCTGTAGTCTTTAACATCAATGATAAAAGAAATAATGGATTCGATGGTGAGATTCAAGACAAACATATTTATGTAAATGGAAAAGAATATAAATCATTTGATGATATTAAACAACTAACAGATAAGACACTAAACATTAAGATTCTTGTAAAAGATTTTGCAAGAAATACGACCGTAAAAGAATTCATTTTAAACAAAGATACGGGAGAGGTGAGCGAATTAAAAGCTCATACGGTGACTGTGACCATTCAAAATGGAAAAGAAATGAGTTCAACGATAGTGTCGGAAGAAGATTTCATTTTACCTGTCTATAAGGGTAAATTAGAAAAAGGCTATCAATTTGATGGTTGGGAAATTTCTGGTGTCGAAGGGAAAAAAGACGTTGGCTATGTTCTTAATCTATCAAAAGATATCCTTATAAAACCTGTATTCAAGAAAATAGAGGAGAAAAAGGAGGAGGAAAATAAACCTACTTTTGATGTATCGAAAAAGAAAGATAAGGTGCAAGCAAATCATAATCAATTAGATGAAAGTCACAGAAAAGAGGATTTCCAAAGAGAAAATCATTCACACAAATCTGATTCAACTAAGGATGTCACAGCTACAGTTCCTGTACAAGTAAATTATAGTCAATTAGATGAAAGTCAAAGATCTGATTCAACTGAGGATGTCAAAGTTACAGTTCCTGATGAAAATGATAAAAACTTTGAAAATAAGAAGGAAGTTTATCTTAATGAACCAGAGAACATAGATAATAAACATACCAATATTGATAGTAAATCAACTACTAACAATGATAGGTTACCAAAAACCGGAACAGTTAGCGAAGGCTTTACGTCATTGGTTGCCGGAATAATGTTTACCTTAGGTGCATTTCTTGGATTAAAGAAAAAAGATCAAGATTAAGACAAAAGCTATAGAAAAATGGTTTGTGTACTGAGATAGTATAATGATGAAACCGTTTTGTGAAAATAGCTATTTATAACTCAATTATTTAGTTTACTTTACTATTGATACCCTTTTTGGATTTATTAATGGATTTAGTTTCTATAACTAATAAATTGATTGAAAGGGTTAGTATTGACAATATTGGTCACATTGATTAGAAAATAGAGTCTATCAAAATTTAAAGGCTAATAGAGGTGATGAGACAATTTCAAGGAATTAAGTAGCGTTTGGTTGCTTAATTCCTTTTTATTTGTTTTACCTGATTCCTTATTTTATCGCTATTATTCAACCACTTAGACCGATATAGAGACCAGATAGGCAAAAGAACTTGTTCTTGAAACTGACCTCTGCTATAATGATTTGTGTAAAGGACGTGAGGGGGGCAGTATTAGACAACTCAAGTTCCTAAAAACGAAATTGGAGATAAAGAAATGAAAAAATTATTGGGGATTGTATTTTTAGTAGCAGCAGCGACAGTAGTGTATTTTGGTTCTGTTGGCTGGCCAAGTTTGGACATTAACCTCTGGTCATTGATTCCGGTAGGCTTGTTCCTCTTTTTCACTCTAGAGAATCTTTTGAAAAAGGATTACAAGGCTAGTCTGATGTGTTTGATTATTGCCTTCATCATCGCAAATGCAATTTTGGACCTTTTGCCAATTTCAAGTGGCTTGGTAATTGGAGCAGGTGTGCTGGCTTGCATTGGTATTGGATATATCTTTCCTGATAAAGAGAGTAAATAGAAATTATTGAAAAATAGATAAAGAAAAAACACTTCAATCACTGTATTTTAGTTTGATTGAGGTGTTTTCGATTTCATTTTTTATTTCTGAGCCATCAATTCAACAATCATCTCAATATACATGACAAGGGTTAATAAGAATCCAGCACGCCAGAAGAATTTGATGAATTTAGGATAGTAAAAGCTACGTTTTTTCAAAAGAAAGAAAAAAACGAGAATAATGGCTAGGAGTGAGAGGGCTAGGCCCAGTCTAGGGAGGAAATTATGGGTAAAGGTTTTAGCTGTAATCAGGTAATACTCAAATACCAAGACTGGAAAGGCCAAATCCGCAAAATTTCGTCCTAGTTTTTTTAATCTAAAAAGTTTGGTTATGATAATGCAGACTACTAAAGTCAGTATCAATAATAAAATAGATGCTAATTTCATTAAAATCATACCCATATTGTATCATAAAAAAAGGCTAATGGAAACGAGAAACAGAGGAATTTATAGGAAAGTCAGGCTTTTGAGATTGTGGGTGTTTTTTGTTATAATGAAAGTTATGAAATCTTATAATACCTTGAATGATTATTATCGAAAACTCTTTGGAGAAAAGACCTTTAAAGTCCCTATTGATGCGGGTTTTGACTGTCCCAATCGTGATGGAACTGTAGCTCATGGAGGCTGTACTTTTTGTACGGTTTCAGGTTCTGGAGATGCTATCGTAGCACCAGATGCGCCTATCCGTGAGCAATTTTATAAGGAAATTGACTTTATGCACCGCAAGTGGCCAGATGTTCAGAAGTATCTGGTTTATTTTCAAAATTTTACCAACACCCATGAAAAGGTGGAGGTCATCCGAGAGCGCTATGAGCAGGCTATCAATGAGCCAGGTGTAGTAGGAATCAATATTGGAACACGCCCAGACTGTTTACCAGACGAAACCATTGAATATTTGACTGAGTTATCGGAGCGCATGCATGTGACGGTTGAATTGGGCTTGCAGACCACTTATGAAACAACCTCTGACCTGATTAACCGCGCCCATTCTTATGAATTGTACGTGGAAACGGTTAAGCGTTTGAGAAAGTATCCTAAGATTGAGATTGTTTCTCATCTGATCAACGGTTTGCCTGGTGAAACCCATGAGATGATGGTTGAAAATGTTCGCCGCTGTGTCACGGATAACGATATTCAAGGGATTAAATTGCACTTGCTTCACCTCATGACCAATACGCGTATGCAACGGGATTACCACGAGGGACGTTTGCAACTGATGAGTCAGGACGAATATGTCAAGGTCATCTGTGATCAACTGGAAATCATTCCCAAGCATATCGTCATCCATCGAATCACAGGAGATGCACCTAGAGATATGCTGATTGGTCCTATGTGGAGCCTCAATAAATGGGAAGTGCTAAATGCTATTGAAGCTGAAATGCGACGTCGTGGAAGTGTTCAAGGATGCAAGGCTGTAAAACAGGAGTTTGAAAATGAAAAGACCACTTGAGATGGCACATGATTTTTTGGCTGAGGTAGTGACAAAAGACGATATCGTAGTGGATGCGACCATGGGAAATGGTCATGACACACTTTTTCTAGCCAAGCTAGCTAAGCAAGTCTATGCTTTTGATATTCAGGAGCAAGCCTTGGGAAAGACCCAAGAGCGTTTGAACCAAGCTGGCCTGACAAATGCCCAGTTAATCTTGCAAGGTCATGAGACACTGGACCAGTTTGTGACAGAAGCCAAGGCAGGAATTTTTAATCTAGGTTATCTGCCGTCAGCTGATAAGTCAGTCATTACCCAACCTCAGACAACGATTGAAGCCTTAGAAAAGCTGTGTCATTTGCTCGTCAAAGGTGGACGGATTGCTATCATGATCTACTATGGTCATGAAGGAGGCGACCTCGAGAGGGATGCTGTCTTGGATTTTGTTAGCCAGTTGAACCAACAAGAGTACACAGCTGCCATTTACCGAACTTTAAACCAAGTCAACAACCCACCATTTTTAGTAATGATTGAAAAATTAGAGAGATATAGACATGGATAAACAATACCTACGTGAAAAGCTGGATGCCATGCGCCAGAATTTTGTCGAATCAACCCACCACGAACGAGCGGTGGGTGTGTTAGACCAAGCACACATGAGCAAAAAAATGCTTAAAATCAAGAAAAAATTAGTTGCTCTTGAAATGGAACGGTGCCAGAGAAAAATTGAGCACAAAGACTGTTCCAAGATTGACCAAAAAATCAAAGAGCAGAAGGAGATATTTGAATCCTGTTGTAAAAAAGACTAAGGAGGAATTGCGTGGAATTACTGATTTACCTCATCCTATTTTTACTGGTCTTGATTGTCTCGAGTACAACCAATAAGCTCCTGCCCTTTTTGCCTCTCCCTTTGGTGCAAATTCTTTTGGGAATTGTGATTGGTCTCTTTTTACCCAATACCGACTTTCACCTCAATACGGAGTTGTTTTTGGCACTGGTTATCGGGCCTTTGCTTTTCAGAGAGTCGGAAGAAGCGGACATTACAGCTATTTTAAAACACTGGCGAATCATTGTTTATCTCATATTTCCAGTGATTTTCATCTCGACCCTGAGTTTGGGTGGCTTGGCCCATCTTCTTTGGCTCAATCTTCCCTTGGCAGCTTGCTTGGCTGTTGGGGCAGCTCTTGGGCCTACGGATTTGGTGGCCTTTGCCTCTCTTTCGGAGCGGTTTAGCTTTCCAAAGCGCGTGTCCAATATTCTTAAGGGTGAAGGACTCTTGAATGATGCTTCTGGCTTGGTTGCCTTTCAGGTAGCTTTGACAGCTTGGACAACTGGAGCCTTTTCCCTGGGGCAAGCGAGTAGTTCGCTCATCTTTTCAATCCTAGGCGGTTTTTTGATTGGCTTTTTAACAGCCATGACCAACCGTTTCCTCCACACATTCTTGCTAAGTGTGCGCGCAACGGATATTGCCAGCGAACTTTTATTAGAATTGAGTTTGCCTCTGGTAACCTTCTTCCTGGCAGAAGAAGTCCATGTTTCAGGGATTATTGCCGTTGTAGTTGCAGGGATTTTAAAGGCAAGCCGTTTTAAGAAAATTACGCTCCTCGAAGCCCAAGTGGATACGGTGACTGAGACGGTCTGGCATACAGTGAACTTTATGCTCAACGGTTCTGTCTTTGTGATTTTAGGGATGGAGTTGGAAATGATAGCAGAACCTATCTTGACCAATCCAATCTACAATCCTCTGCTCTTGCTGGGATCTCTTGTCGCCCTGACCTTTGTCCTCTTTGCCATTCGTTTTGTCATGATTTATGGCTATTATGCCTACAGAACACGACGCCTAAAGAAAAAGCTAAATAAGTATATAAAGGACATGCTTCTCTTGACCTTCTCAGGTGTCAAGGGAACCGTGTCGATTGCTACAATCCTTCTGATACCAAGTAATCTAGAACAGAAGTATCCTCTCTTACTTTTCCTTGTCGCAGGTGTGACGCTTGTCAGCTTTTTAACAGGCCTCGTGGTCTTGCCTCATCTTTCTGATGAACAGGAAGAAAGCAAGGACTATCTCATGCATATCGCCATTTTGAATGAAGTAACGCTAGAGTTGGAAAAAGAGTTGGAAGATACCAGAAATAAGCTCCCTCTCTATGCGGCTATTGACAATTATCATGGACGAATAGAGAACCTTATCCTGAATCAAGAAAACAAGGGGGCTCAAGAAGACTGGGAGGCCTTGAAGCTTCTTATCCTCAGTATTGAAAGTGATGGTTTAGAACAAGCCTACGAAGAAGGCAAGATGAGTGAGCGTGCCTATCGAGTTTACCAACGTTATTTGAAAAACATGGAACAAAGTATCAATCGCAAGTTTGCTTCACGATTGACCTATTATTTCCTTGTTTCCTTGCGGATTTTACGTTTTCTCCTTCACGAAGTCTTTACCTTTGGTAAGACCTTCCGCAGTTGGAAAAATGAAGAATCACAGAAACTCAGAGCCCTTGACTATGACCAAATTGCAGAGCTCTATCTAGAAAACACAGAGATGATTATCGAAAGTTTGGAGAACCTTAAAGGGGTTTATAAGAGTTCCTTGATTAGCTTCATGCAGGATTCTCGTCTCCGTGAAACAGCTATCATCACCAGTGGTGCCTTTGTCGAACGGGTTATCAATCGTGTTAAGCCCAACAATATCGATGAAATGCTGAGAGGCTATTACTTGGAGCGCAAGTTGATTTTCGAATATGAAGAAAAACGATTGATTACAACCAAGTACGCCAAGAAGTTACGACAAAATGTGAATAACTTAGAGAACTATTCCTTGAAGGAAGCTGCCAATACCCTGCCTTATGATATGGTGGAATTGGTAAGAAGAAATTAATCAAGAGTGTAAGTGAAGGAGTGTGACATGAAAAAGTGGTGGAAAGAGCTGATAGACAAGCCTTTAGTAAAAGCCTTTTTGCATTATTATCAAGCATCAGATAGTGAGTTGACCAGTGTCGCAGTAGCCTACTATTGGTTGATTTCGATTTTTCCTCTGCTTTTGGTGGTGGTCAATATCCTTCCTTATTTTCAAATTCCAGTTTCTAATTTTTTAAAGGTTGTCAATGAATTTTTGCCCGATACCATGTATGATGTGGTCGCAAAGATTATTACAGAAGTGCTGACCCAACCGTCAACAGGCTTATTGAGTTTTGCGGTTTTGTCAGCCCTCTGGACCTTTTCAAAATCCATGAATTTCCTACAGAAAGCCTTTAATAAAGCTTACGGAGTAGCTAAAAATCGTGGACTGATTTCCCATCAGCTTATGAGTTTGTTTGTCAGTTTTGGTCTGCAGATTCTCTTTGCGTTAGCTCTTTTTCTGAGTGTCTTTGGTCGCATGCTTCTCAACCTTATCAAAAGCTACTGGAAATCAGATAATCCTCTCTTTGATTATCTGCAAGACCTAACAGGCCCCTTGGTTTATGCCCTGATTTTTGCTATCTTGGTCATGCTTTATTATTTCCTGCCTAATGTCAAGATCCGACGGATTCGACATGTATTGCCAGGTAGTGCCTTTGTCTTGTTGACTCTGGTTTTCCTACTCAATATCTTTTCAGTCTATGTCAACAATTATGTCAATCACCTAGTGGACGTGCGTTTTTTCAGTTCCATTGTCGTGGTGGTCATGATGTTCTGGTTTATTCTCATCGCTAAGATTTTGATTGTCGGCGCGGTGATTAATGCCAGTGTTCAGAGTTTGAAAGATCCGAGCTTTAGAATAAATTAATTCTGTATCTATTACAAAACGCATACTATCAGGTTTGATAAAACCTTGATAATATGCGCTTTTTTGATTATGTAAATTAATAGATAAACATGGCATCGCCAAAACTAAAGAAGCGGTAGTGTTCTTGAATGGCATGGTGATAAGCGTCTAAGACCAATTCGCGACCTGCAAAAGCAGAAACCAACATGACCAGAGTTGATTTTGGCAGGTGGAAGTTGGTTGAAAAGGCATCTACAACCTTCCATTCATAGCCAGGTTTGATAAAGATATTGGTCCAGCCAGAATCTGCTTGGATTTGCCCATCAAATTTGGAACCAATAGTCTCCAAGGTGCGGATAGAAGTGGTTCCGACAGCGATGACACGACCACCATTTTCTTTAACAGAACGAAGGGTGGCAGCAGCTTCCTCAGAAAGTTGGTAGAATTCTGAGTGCATTTCATGTTCATCCAGATTGTCAACAGAAACGGGTCTAAAGGTTCCGAGCCCGACATGCAGAGTCAGATAGACTAGATGAACTCCTTTAGCTTGGATTTCTGCTAGCAGTTCTTTGGTGAAGTGAAGACCAGCAGTAGGTGCTGCAGCAGAGCCACTTTCCTTGGCGTAAACGGTTTGATAACGTTCACGATCATCCAGTTTTTCGTGGATATAAGGCGGCAGAGGCATTTCTCCCAGACTTTCCAAGACCTCCAGGAAAATTCCTTGGTATTCAAAGCGGACAATGCGGCCCCCGTGAGTCAATTCTTCCGTAACAACAGCGCTGAGACGGCCATCACCAAAGCGGACACGAGTACCGACCTTGAGGCGTTTGGCAGGTTTAGCAAGAACTTCCCACTCATCTCCGGCCGTATTTTTGAGCAGGAGAAGTTCCACATGACCTCCAGTTTCTTCCTTTTGACCATAGAGGCGGGCAGGGAGAACGCGGGTGTCGTTCATGACAAGGGCATCACCAGGTTCCAGCATATCAATAATAGAGTGGAAATGCTTATCCTGCATTTCTCCTGTCTCACGGTTGACGATGAGGAGTTTAGAAGCATCCCGTTTTTCAAGGGGCGTTTGGGCAATCAATTCCTCAGGTAAGTGGAAATCAAAATCAGCTGTATTCATATATCTGTTCATTCTTTCTAAGTTCTAATCCTATCCATTATAACATGTTTCAAGTATAGTCGCTCTTTTTTTAGAAATTAAATCGTTTTCACTTGACAGAAATTGGTCTATACCATATAATGAGTATAGATTAAAACGGAGGATGAAAAGATGAAAGTTATTAAAGTTGAAAACCAAGTTCAAGGTGGAAAAGTTGCTTTTGAGATTTTGAAGGAAAAGTTGGCCAATGGCGCTCAAACTCTAGGACTTGCGACAGGAAGTAGCCCACTTGAATTTTACAAGGAAATTGTTGAGAGTGACCTTGATTTTTCAAATTTAACTAGTGTCAACCTTGATGAGTATGTAGGCCTTGATGGCGCCAATTCTCAGTCTTACCGTCACTTCATGCAAGAAAACTTGTTTAACCAAAAACCATTTAAAGAAAGTTTCTTACCTCGTGGGGTTAAGGACAATGCTGAAGCTGAAGTTGAACGCTACAACCAAATTTTGGCTGACCATCCTGTTGACCTTCAAATCTTGGGAATCGGTCGCAATGGACATATCGGATTTAATGAACCTGGTACTCCATTTGACAGTCAAACTCACCTTGTAGAACTTGACAAGTCTACTATCGAAGCAAACGCACGTTTCTTTGACAAGATTGAAGACGTCCCAACCCAAGCCATCTCAATGGGGATTAAAAACATCTTGGATGCTAAGTCAATTCTTCTCTTTGCTTACGGTGCATCAAAAGCAGAAGCCATTGCCGGAACAGTGTCTGGACCAGTAACTGAGAATCTACCAGCAAGTAGCCTCCAAAATCACCCTGATGTGACCATCATTGCAGATGCAGAAGCGCTCAGCCTACTTGAAAAATAAAAAATGGAACCGTTCAGTATGTTCTGCTGAGTGCTTTCAAGACTTGTATAAATGGCAGAAAAAATCAAAATTAAACCGCATTTTTTCTTGACAATTACTCCTTTTACGTGTAAAATAGAGTAGATCTTGAACTTGAAGGGAGTGAAAAAAATGTCTAAAACAGTAGTACGTAAGAATGAATCTCTTGACGACGCACTTCGTCGTTTCAAACGTGCGGTTACTAAAGCTGGTACTCTTCAAGAAACACGCAAACGTGAATTCTATGAAAAACCTTCTGTAAAACGTAAACGTAAATCAGAAGCAGCTCGTAAACGTAAAAAATTCTAATTGAAATGAAAGGCTGGAGAAATCTAGTCTTTTTTCTTTTAATACTCTTCGAAAATCTCTTCAAACCTCGTCAACGTCGCCTTGCCGTAGATATGGTTACTGACTTCGTCAGTTTCATCTACAACCTCAAAGCAGTGCTTTGAGCTGACTTCGTCAGTCTTATCTGCTACCTCAAAACAGTGTTTTGAGCAACCTATGGCTAGTTTCCTAGTTTCCTAGTTTGCTCTTTGATTTTCATTGAGTATAAATAAATACTCCAAAGCCTGCAAAAATCTGAAACTTCCTCCCACAATTTGATATAATAGTAAAAAGAACTCGATTGAAGGAGGAAATGATGTCGGTTTTAGTAAAAGAAGTGATTGAAAAGCTTAGACTAGACATTGTCTATGGCGAACCAGAATTGCTTGAAAAGGAAATCAATACAGCGGATATTACGCGACCTGGTCTTGAAATGACAGGTTATTTTGACTACTATACGCCAGAGAGGATCCAACTTTTGGGAATGAAGGAGTGGTCCTATTTGGTCAGCATGCCTTCCAACAGCCGTTATGAAGTTTTGAAAAAAATGTTTCTACCTGAGACACCTGCGGTCATTGTTGCCCGTGGTTTGGTGGTTCCAGAGGAGATGTTGAAGGCAGCCAGAGAATGTAAGATTGCCATTTTAACCAGCCGTACGGCTACTAGTCGTTTGTCTGGAGAGTTATCTAGTTATCTGGATTCACGTTTAGCAGAACGTACCAGTGTTCATGGTGTTTTGATGGATATCTATGGGATGGGTGTCTTGATTCAAGGCGATAGTGGTATCGGTAAGAGTGAGACAGGTTTAGAGCTTGTCAAACGTGGTCACCGCTTGGTAGCTGATGACCGGGTCGATATCTTTGCCAAGGATGAGATTACTCTTTGGGGTGAACCAGCTGAAATATTGAGACACCTGATTGAAATTCGTGGGGTTGGGATTATCGATGTCATGAGCCTCTACGGTGCGAGTGCCGTCAAGGATTCTTCACAAGTCCAGCTGGCTGTTTATTTGGAAAATTACGATACACATAAAACTTTTGATCGTCTTGGAAACAATGCAGAGGAAATAGAAATTTCTGGCGTAGCCATTCCTCGTATCCGCATTCCAGTGAAAACAGGTCGTAATATCTCTGTCGTGATTGAGGCTGCTGCCATGAATTATCGTGCCAAGGAAATGGGCTTTGATGCGACGCGTTTGTTCGAAGAACGCTTGACCAATCTCATTGCTCAAAACGAGGAGGTGCCTAATGTTTGATCCAATTGCGATTCATCTAGGCCCTCTAGCCATTCGATGGTATGCCTTGTGTATTGTAACAGGCTTGATTCTTGCGGTTTATTTGACCATGAAAGAAGCACCTAGAAAGAAGATCATACCAGACGATATTTTAGATTTTATCTTGATAGCCTTTCCTCTGGCTATTTTAGGAGCTCGTCTCTATTATGTTATTTTCCGTTTTGATTACTATAGTCAGAACTTGGGAGAAATTTTTGCCATTTGGAATGGTGGTTTGGCTTTTTACGGTGGTTTGATAACTGGGGCTATTGTACTCTATATCTTTGCTGATCGTAAACTCATCAATACTTGGGATTTCCTAGATATTGCGGCGCCTAGCGTCATGATTGCCCAAAGTTTGGGTCGCTGGGGCAATTTCTTTAACCAAGAAGCCTATGGTGCAGCAGTGGATAATCTGGATTATCTACCTGGCTTTATCCGTGACCAGATGTATATTGAGGGAAGCTACCGTCAACCGACCTTCCTTTACGAGTCTCTATGGAATCTGCTTGGCTTTGCCTTGATTCTGATTTTTAGACGAAAATGGAAGAGTCTCAGACGAGGTCATATCACTGCTTTCTACTTGATTTGGTATGGTTTTGGTCGCATGGTCATCGAAGGCATGCGGACAGATAGCCTCATGTTCTTTGGCCTTCGAGTATCTCAATGGCTATCGGTTGTCCTTATCGGTCTCGGTATTTTTATCATTCTATATCAAAATCGAAAGAAGGCCCCTTACTATATTACAGAGGAGGAAAAGTAAATGTTAGAAGTTGCATATATTCTTGTAGCCCTTGCTTTGATTGTCTTTTTAGTCTATCTAATCATTACTGTACAAAAACTTGGTCGTGTTATTGATGAAACAGAGAAGACGATTAAAACCTTGACTTCAGATGTGGATGTGACCTTGCATCATACCAATGAATTGCTGGCTAAGGTCAATGTCTTGGCAGATGATATCAATGTTAAGGTGGCAACGATTGATCCACTCTTTAGCGCTGTTGCAGATTTATCTCTATCTGTTTCAGACCTCAATGACCATGCGCGTGTCTTGAGTAAGAAAGCTTCATCAGCTGGTTCAAAAACACTCAAGACTGGTGCAAGTTTGTCAGCCCTACGTGTCGCAAGTAAATTTTTCAAAAAATAAAAAAGGAGAATTCTTATGGGTAAACTATCCTCAATCCTTTTAGGAACCGTTTCAGGTGCAGCTCTTGCCTTGTTTTTAACAAGTGACAAGGGTAAACAAGTTTGCAGTCAGGCTCAAGATTTTCTGGATGATTTGAGAGAAGATCCTGAGTATGCCAAGGAGCAGGTCTGTGAAAAACTGACAGAAGTCAAAGATCAGGCTACAGATTTTGTTCTTAAAACCAAAGAACAGGTTGAGTCAGGTGAAATCACTGTTGACAGCGTACTTGCTCAAGCTAAATCATGTGCTCGTCAAGCGACAGAAGCATCAAAAGATCGATTCAATAATCTCAAGGAGCAATGGCAAGAAAAGGCAGAAATTCTTGACCAAGCAGAAGAGATTGTGATTGATATCAAAGAAGAAAAAATCTAGATTTGATGAGACTGGGCAAAAACTCAATTCTAGGAAAAAAATGAAGTAAATCTTTTTACAATAAAACACATAATATCAAGTTTTTTCAATACTTGATATTATGTGTTTTTTGATTTTAAAGGCTTTTTAATAAACTTTTTTTAAATACATGAGTGTTATGAATTTTTATGGTATAATGGCAGTGTTGGAAGTGAAATATTTATACTCTTCGAAAATCTCTTCAAACTACGTCAGCTTCACCTTGCCGTACTCCAGTACAGCCTGCGGCTAGCTTCCTAGTTTGCTCTTTGATTTTCATTGAGTATTACATTTTTTTATATTTTACTGATATTTTAGTAATATTAAGCAATCCATTTTCTATGATTAGAAATCAATGTGGTAGTTTATGATGAAGTAGAGGAAAAGCTCTAAAATTTTAGTCAAGAAACGATTTAGTATTCTGTCTATGTAAAATATTAGAAGCCTCTATTTTGTAAAAAATAGTTAGAAAGAAAGTTGGTAAAATGAAAGATATTTTTAATAAACGTCAACGTTTTTCGATTCGAAAGTTTTCTGTTGGAGTGGCTTCTGTATTAATAGGAATTGCCTTGTTTACACCATCTCAGGGAGTGCTTGCTTCTACGGAAAATTCCCCATCTTCTGTGGAGAAAAGAGAAGCAGTTCAACCTATACCAGATAATCAAAATAATCCTGCTTCTGAGTTAGATACCAGAGATGTTCCAATAAGATCTACAAGGACTACAGAACTCGGTACATCTGGGGATAAGGAAAATAATAGCTTGATCACAAGGGCTTCCGTGGCGGGTGAAGACAGATCAAGCACTCCAGAGGTGAGAGCAGCATCCAATCCTTCCGAGGTTAAAAAGTATGAATTAACTGATGAGTATGCTAAGCAAATAAAAGCAGGAGTAATCGGTTCAGAAGGTAATAAGCTTGACAGTTTGTTACTAAACGGCCCTAAGTTAAGTCCAGAAGCTTATACAGATGAAGATTACTTGAAGGATAAAGAAGAACTTTATATTTATGAAAAGGACGGAAAAAAGTATGTAGGCTATAATAGTCATCCTATGTTAGAAGATACTGATGGTGATGGTATTATTGACAGTAAAGAAAAGCCAGATGAAAAATTAAAATGGAATGTCAGTGAGCGCGATATGATTATGTTCATGGAATTGTCTTACCGTGATGATGATTATATTGATAAAGTTTTAAATAATAAGAAGCAATTAACAGAGGCGGATTTATACAAAAAGAAAGGCGAAAGTAAACCACGCTATGAATACATGATGATGAATAGGGAATTAGCTCCTTATTGGAAAAGAAAGAAAAGCTATCATACATCCAGTGGACTAGATGCTGTCTTGTATGAAACTAAGAGTGATTTTTTATATTTACCAAATGGAACTGCACAAGTGTTAGCCTTTCGTGGAACAAGTGATGCCAAAGATATTGTGGCTGATGGAGTACTTGGAGTAGGAAGCAATCCTCAGCAAGGGAACGATGCAGAAAATATCATGCGCGAACTAGCTAAAGATAAGAGTATTACCAATCTTTATTTGACAGGACATTCTTTAGGAGGATACTTAGTACAACGGGCAATGGTTGAAGCCTATCAGTTGGCATATTCTGATAGCAGAGTCATGTCTCCTAAAGAACAGCGGGCTTATAGAAACTTTTATAATAATGTATTAAAAAAAGGAACAACATTCAATGCTCCAAAAGTTGTGACAAGTTGGGTTTCCCGTCGTGAATTTTGGCAAAAAGGTTTAGATAGCAAAAAAATAGCTAAGTCTGGTAAAATGACTCATTATATTGTTGATAATGATTCGACGATAAGAAAAGGTGTCAGCAATGATAGTGATGTTGTTATAAATGTTGGACGGACAAGCGGAGGTCATAGTTCACGTTCTTATTTTGAAGCCGATCTGATTAATAGACGATCAGAGTTTATGTCTGGGAAACGAATTTCCTTAGATGGGACAGGTTATCAAGATAAAAAAATTACAACAGTTAAATCTGTAGAAAAAGTTGGAGAAACTACTGTATACAGTAAAAGCGGAGATGACATCATTAAGTCAACAACTGTGAGTATGAAAGATCCTGATACAGGACAGATTACTAAAAATACACTTGATGAAGTGTTTAAGAAAGATGGTGCCAAGGCTAAGGTTGTCGTTACACCACTTGATCCAAGTGTTCGTTATGAAAAAGACGCCACAAGGGCTAAAGAAGAAGCAAAAGTCACAGTAGCTGGTACTCCAGGGACAAACACAGTAACTACAACCTATACTGTGAATCCGACAGATGGTAGCCTCATTCCACATGAAGGAAAACCAGTTATCAAACCTTCAACTCCTACAGTGGTCAAGGTCCCAGCTAAAGATGAGGTTGAATACCTCAAAGAAGGCGATGATGTTGTTAAGAAGACTACAACTTACGCGGTCAATGCAAGTACCGGTGCCCTTACTCCAACAGAGAAAAAGGAAATCTTCAAACAAAATGGAGCTAAATCTAAGGTTGTGGTTACGCCAATACAGCCAAGTGTTCGTTATGAAAAAGACGCGACAAAAGCTAAAGGTGAAGCAAAAATAACAGTAGCTGGTACTCCAGGCACTAGAACAGTAACTACCACTTATACTGTGAATCCGACAGATGGTAACCTCATTCCACATGAAGGAAAACCAGTTATCAAACCTTCAACTCCTACAGTGGTTAAAGTGCCAGCTAAAGATGAGGTTGAATACCTCAAAGAAGGCGATGATGTTGTTAAGAAGACTACAACTTACGCGATCAATGCAAGTACCGGTGCCTTAACTCCAACAGAAAAAAATGAAGTGTTCAAGAAAGATGGTGCTAAATCTAAGGTTGTGGTTACGCCAATACAGCCAAGTGTTCGTTATGAAAAAGACGCGACAAAAGCTAAAGGTGA
>NZ_CAMHZG010000015.1:0-37771 GCF_946190115.1 Streptococcus mitis
GCTGAGGTAGACGCTACGGCACTTGTTGACGCTGATGTAGAGGCTACTGCGCTTGTTGACGCTGATGTAGACGCTACGGCACTTGTGCTTGCTGAGGTAGAGGCTACTGCGCTTGTGCTTGCTGAGGTAGACGCTACAGCACTTGTTGACGCTGAGGTAGACGCTACTGCGCTTGTACTTGCTGACGTAGATGCTACGGCGCTTGTACTTGCTGACGTAGATGCTACAGCGCTTGTTGATGCTGAGGTAGACGCTACAGCACTTGTTGACGCTGAGGTAGACGCTACGGCGCTTGTGCTTGCTGATGTAGAGGCTACAGCGCTAGTACTTGCTGATGTAGAGGCTACAGCACTTGTTGATGCTGATGTAGACGCTACCGCACTTGTGCTTGCTGATGTAGAGGCTACTGCGCTAGTGCTTGCTGAGGTAGACGCTACTGCACTTGTTGACGCTGAGGTAGACGCTACTGCGCTTGTGCTTGCTGAGGTAGACGCTACGGCACTTGTGCTTGCTGAGGTAGAGGCTACTGCACTTGTTGACGCTGAGGTAGAGGCTACAGCGCTAGTACTTGCTGATGTAGAGGCTACCGCACTTGTGCTTGCTGATGTAGAGGCTACTGCGCTTGTGCTTGCTGAGGTAGAAGCTACCGCACTTGTGCTTGCTGAGGTAGACGCTACGGCACTTGTACTTGCTGAGGTAGACGCTACGGCACTTGTGCTTGCTGAGGTAGAGGCTACTGCGCTTGTTGACGCTGAGGTAGATGCTACGGCACTTGTGCTTGCTGATGTAGACGCTACTGCGCTAGTACTTGCTGATGTAGAGGCTACAGCGCTTGTGCTTGCTGATGTAGACGCTACGGCACTTGTTGATGCTGAGGTAGACGCTACGGCGCTTGTGCTTGCTGATGTAGAGGCTACGGCGCTTGTGCTTGCTGAGGTAGATGCTACGGCACTTGTTGATGCTGATGTAGAGGCTACGGCGCTTGTGCTTGCTGAGGTAGATGCTACGGCACTTGTTGATGCTGACGTAGACGCTACCGCACTTGTTGATGCTGAGGTAGATGCTACAGCACTTGTGCTTGCTGATGTAGAGGCTACCGCACTTGTTGACGCTGATTGAGAGGCTTGTTCTGACTTATAATCAGAATCCGATACTGGTACCTCTACTTCATTCGATGTACCATCTTTATAGGTAATGACGACTGTAACTTTACCCTTTGATACAGCTCCACCGTTTTTAAATTCATATTTACTAATACGATTTGCTTTTTCCGGATTTGAACCCTTCACCGCTGCAAGAATCTTTTCTTTATCATCTGCTGATGGAGTTGTCGCATTAGTTACTTGAACTGTCGCTGGCACTTTACCTGGGAATTTTTTACTTAATTTTCCTTGTGCTACTACTGTCAGAGTACGAGCTTCATTATCAGATAAATCGACAGCTTTAACCCCACGGTTCCATCTGTTACCATCTGCATATTGCTTGTTTTCATCATAAGTTGCTGTATACTCTCGAATAGCAGGATTTGTTGTTGAGGCTTCCGTTGGAGTATCCTTGAAGCCAGGTGCAGAATCGTCTGATGAATAGTCTTTTTGGAAGATTCTATCTATATCTGAAGTTCCATCATGCAATTTCAGAGTTTTAATCTTACCACTGTTATCCTTGCCGCTTATGACGATTTTAATTTTATCACCTGCGAAGATTTCATATCCTCTTGCACCTGGGCGAACAGTATCCTGGATGGATTGTTTTTCCCACTGTTTTGTCTTATCATTCTGGATATAGAGATCAAAGGTTGGTTCTGGTGCTTCTGTTTCCTTAGTGATTCCTTGTTCTTTAACCGTAGTGTCTGACTCTAATGGATTAGTTTGGCTCGTCGTCGGATTTGGAAGCGCTTGTTTAACCGTTACTCTACCCGTTGGAAGTAAACCGTTATTAGCATTGTAAGCTTTTTCAAGATTTGTTGGCGTGAAGCTTAGTCTTGTTTCGTTAGGTCCAGCTACCTTAGTAAATGTTTTATCACCGATTGTCAAGGTTACTGTCGCACCTGGTGTAACATTAGTTACCTCGATACTACGATTTGGTAAACCACCTTTTTCAGTCAATTGATCATCTGAAATTTGCGGCGCTTGTGGTTTCACTGTAACATTTACAGGAACTTCTTTGGAAATTCGAGTACCATTTGCATCTGGCGGAAGTGTCACTTTAACTTTTTTCTCAACAATTCCTGGTGTAGCAGTAGATGGCGCACCACCTACCCACTCAAATTTTGTTCCTGCCGGGAATGCTTCATTTGGCGTCCCGTTTGCCAAAGTTTGTTTAGTATTATTTTTTAGAACATTCTCAGCCGAAGCAACATTTGTTTCTCCCTGAACATAGGTCAAATCAGCTTTTTTAACAGGGTCTACAACGATTTGTCTGACCGTTACGTCCTTGCTAAGTTTAGTCGTGCTATTATCAAATCGTCCCTTTGGATAGGTAACTTTCAGGCGATACTCGTGCGTTCCTGCAACGTTTTTCTCAGGAATTGGCGAAGTATTTCCAACCACTTTTCCGTTCGCATCATACCAAGCCCCATCAGTTCCAGGCGGTATATTGTCATTACCACTTTGTTTTAAATATGGTGCGCGCTCTCGTCCATAGCGTGGTGCTTCTCCAGCCCAATCATAAATTGGTGCCTTAGCATCATAAGTAGACATTGTACTATAGGTTACTGGGACTCGCTTAACTGTTCCATCCCTATAAGTCACTTTTACTACGGCTTGTTTGTTGTTTCCTGAGTTTGTCACATCTGGTGCTTGTTCCCATGTTACATCAGCATCACTTGGAATAGTGCCGCCATTAACAGCTTTAATGACATCTTTTGGACGAATGGTGTCACCTTCCCCAACATAAGTGTAGAATACACTACTTGCAGCTTCAACACCATAGTCCAAATTAGGAGTGATTGTCTTTGAAGTTCCATCTTTAAATGTAATAGTCACATCACCATTTGGTCGGACGTCATAAGTACGAATGCGAGATGTATCAGACGGATTCGATTTCTCGACTTCTGATTTAATTTTTTCCTTCTCAGCAGGAGTCAAATTTAACTTATCAGCAACGGCAATGACAGGCGGTTTTGTCAATTTAATCTTATCCGCCAAGCGTCCTTGTACAACACCAAACCATGGGCTTTCTCCCGTATTTCCATTTGGGTCAACCGCTGTAATAACACGAGAGAAGATATTACCAGATTTCCAAGTCATATCGCTATTTGCAACCGCATTAACCGTCTTTGTGGTTTGATTAGTACTTGTCAGTGTCGTGATATTCTCGACTGGACCACGCCCCCACTCAGTGGATTTCCCTTCAAAGAAGTCATTCAAATCATCCTTTGCATTACGCATTTTCAACGTGGTAAGCTTACCACTATTGTCCCTACCGGTATAAGTAATTTGAATCGTATCTCCAGCATAAAAAATATAGCGGCCCGAACTATCTATCTCAGGGGTCTCTCCATTAACCTTAACAGTAAGATCAACTGTTGGCGGTATATTTTCCTTACTAATGTTAACAGTACTTACATCTGAGTTCAACGTTTCATTTTGACCTGTTACTGGATTATCAAATGCCTTGCTTTGTTTAACAGTTACGTTTCCTATTGGGAGAAGACCATTGCTATCTGCAACATCGGTAGAAGGGAAGGTTACATTTCCATTACCATCTGCTTGTTTAGTAAGAGTCTTACCGCCGATTGTCAAGGTGACCTGCGCATTTGGCAATGCATTCGTTACGGTAATTCCTTTATTTGGAAGTCCACCTGTATTCGTTACCTGATCTGTTGAGATTTGTGGTGGGTTTGGTCTAACTTTGATAGTTACAGGAACATTTGTACTATTTCTTGGTTTATCCGTTGAACCTTGTGGTAAAGTAACTGTGACTTCTTTCTTATAGATCCCTGGAATGCTTACTGTGCTAGCATTTGGTGCCGAATCTCTCCAGCTGTAATCGGTTCTAGTTGCCACAGTCGGACCATTAGGTATTGCAACTCTATCATCAGAGTTCTTAATCGCCTTATCCGGGTTAGCAATGATATCATTGAGCGGAGTTGTATTCCCAACTGTTGTAACATAATCTTGCTTGGCTACTGGATCAACTACTGTATAATTAAAGGTTACTGTACTTGTGAGAGCAGGATTTGCAGTTGTTACATCACCAAGGCGTCCTTTAGGATAAGTTGCTATTGCTTTATAGGTGGTGCTGTGAGTTGTAGCCGAATCAGCAGTTGTATGCCATACGCTACTAAAGGCTGGAGAGCCATCTTGTTTACGTACAGGTGTTGAGCGATTATCATTCAGCTGATATTCATAAGCAAATGTAGTCCCTGAAGGAAGAGACTCGTTATTAATATAGAATTTTGAATATCCGCCTATATTATTAGCATAGCTATTTCCAACAGTTCTTTCTGTTCCCGGTACTGCTTTAAAGGCATAAAACTTACCTGGAACTCCATTGTTAGTTTTAGTCTCAATTTTTTGATAAACTGTGTACTTGTATGTTAAATCCGTAGTAGTTTTATCTGGGTGAGTTACCGTTAAGGTTGCAGAGCGAGGAGTGTTGCTAACTTCCATTGTAGGAGCTTGACCTTGTTTCCATGCAAACGTTGTCCCACTAGGGAAGTCAGATGCTCCGCCAACTGGGCGCACAAGACTTCTTAGATTTATCTTAGATAAAGGTTCGTCGCTAACTGCATAAAAGTGCTCAGTTGTTTTCTCTACACCATACTTAACATTGTTTGTGACTGTATCCGTGGTTTTATCACGATAAGTAATGGTAACATCTCCATTATTAGCTACACTGATTGATTCTTCTTCAGATCCTTTTTTGTAATCTGTACTTGAAAGAACGCTTGCATTAGCTGCTTTAAAGTTAGCCAATACTTGCTCTCTTTCCGCCGGACTTAGATTTTTCGTATTATTAACTGCAACAGTCGCACCGCTTATAGGCGATTGACGCTCATTAAATCCGTGAATGCGAACAGTCATAGTAGTCATTGTTTTTTGTCCGGCAGTATCATCGGCACCATACTCAATGTTATAGTCCCCTGGAGTCATTGGTTTCCAGCTATTGTCCCGACCAATCGTACCATAAATCTTGGTTGTCCACTGCTTATGTTCATAAACATAGGCTGTATTGAGTCCTGTTTTAGGATCTCGTTTAAGAGTCGCAAAGTTGATTTGTCCAGGGAAATTTTCACCTTGCAAACCTGTAATGATAGGATTATCTTTTCCCGTATAAAATAGTCTCAAAGCCTTATCATCTCTAAATACCATATTGATATTTACAGAATCATCATTGAAAACTTCAAGCAATTTCGGTAATTCAACAGTAGGAGGATTATCTGTTGCGCGCCCCTGATTTCTCACAGCACCGTTTTGATTCTCTGCTCTACCTGTATGAACATAAGAGGTCATCAAATTCGTGTAATTACCAGAAACATTCGTACTTGTAAATGGTTGACTACTTGTAGCAACTCGGGCATCTAATCTGGCATTGCTTGATTTTTCATTTACAGTGGCATGAACTTCAATCGTTGCCTCTAAATTTCTATTTAAATCATGACGTTTGCTAAACACGTACTCATTGCCAGAACCACCACGCTTCTCCATCGGTTGACCATTAAAAGTAACACGGGTGATGGTCGTATTTGGATCCACATTGGCAAGTAAACCAGCATAATTCAGGGCATTATCTGAGTGCATATTGATACGCCAAATTACTTCATGAGTATTCTTATTGTACTGACCTGATTCAAGCGAAGCCGACGTTCTATTGCTAGCAAACGTGTTCGTGATTAACGAAGTAGGCAAAGCTCTAGGATGTACCCCACTGCCCATACCTTGACCGTTTCGTGCATCACGCGCACCTGAATTGACTCTCAACACAGCATTAGCAATTGAGTTACGAGCAGAGATCGCTAGTTTTACAGTTTCGGTCAAATCTGCCTTAGGATTAGCAAGAGCTGTCTCGATAGCAGTTACCGCAGCATTCACTTTCGCTATAGCTGCATCACTATTAGGTAAACCGACCGCTTTTGCTAGGTACTCACCCATTTCAGCTGAAAGTTTGGTTAACTTCTTACGATTTTCATCCTGTTGTTTAGCTGAAACTTCCGATGTTGCTATGGCACCAGCAGTCACTCCTGCCAAACTACTTATTTCTGCATTCGTATCAACCAAACCTTTTTCCAATTTAGCTGATTCCAATACAGGAGCACCTAGCTTAGAGGCAGATAACCCTTCTTTAGCCAACTGACTTTCTTTTGACACAGACTCTGCTTTTCCAGAAGTCTCAGAAGCAGTAGTAGAATGTACACTATTGCCTGAAGGCACCATCGACTGACTAGAACTTACAGAGGTACTTGCTGAGACGCTAGCCGAAGTTGAGGCGCTTTCTGAGGCACTTGTTGACATACTAGCAGAAGAACTAACGCTAGCTGATAGACTAGTGGATACTGATTCTGAGCTAGATACACTCTCGCTTACTGAATGAGACAGACTTGCCGAATTCTCCGCATCCACTTTTGCAGTTGTACCAAGGACAACTGTATCATGCGTTGCTAGAGCATCTGAACTATCTAACGTTTTTTCAAGAGCTACCGCTTCGTTTGCAAAAACTTTTGTCTGAGTAGCAACAGCCCCACCTAATACGGCACCTGTAGCTGCAATACCTCTTATAATATCAAGACCTGTAATCGTTTGATTAGTTTGGTTTTCTACTACTTCGGTCATAACCTGAGTAGTATCTACACCACCACGCAAAACCTTGAATAAGCCAAAAAGAGAGGTTGAGGCTCTCAACCAATGCTTACCGGATTTTACCAGTTTGTATCGAGTCACACGATCAGTTTCGCGATATTGACCCTTTTGACGTCTGAAAAACATTTATTTTTTTTCCTCCAAAAAAAGTACTATAGTAGTTATCTTAATGCAATCGTTTCCTATTATACATAAATCACTATGTTAAGTCAACTTATTTTTTAGTATTCTTGCTAAAAAAAAAAAAGCATTTTCTGATTTGTTTTGTATGAATTCTTCATTGATAAACAAAATTAATATACTAGATAACTGAATCCCTTATTGACTGGTCTATAAAAAAGAAAAATCCATTATTTTTACCGATGAATACGTCATACTTATCCAAAATTAAAAAGAGCATAAATTTTCTTCGCATAGACATATATATTGTATGTTATTCACAGAACTCCTCTCTGTTTTCATTAGAATGAAGAGATAGTAAATTTCAAAGTATATAGTTTAACTAGGATATTTTTTGAGCAAGCTGGCAAGCAAAAAGGTTGCACTTTAGTAATGCAAATAGCTCGACCTACTAACTCTTACAAAAAAGCCCACAATGCCATAAGGAAAAAGCCCATGAATATAGCATTCCCGGACTTCTCTTATTAGAATATTTAGATCAACCAACATAGAGGTTAGCGATTGTTAGATTACGACACAAAGTTAATAAAGCAGTTAGCTAGACCACTCACTACCCCTTACGACGGAAAAATCCACGAATCGATAATATTCGTGGATTTTTCCTAGTGAAGCGTTTAGGTAAGCCGCCATAGCGGTTACCGTCAAATGACAGCAACTTTATGTTGCTAGTCATTTGTAACGATTTACATCTTCTCCTCTAACTCTACGTCTGGATACTTGTCCGCAAACCAGCGGAGGGCAAAGTCATTTTCAAAGAGGAAGACTGGTTGATCAAAACGGTCTTTAGCCAAGATATTTCGGCTTGATGACATCCGTTCATCCAAGTCCTCAGGCTTAATCCAACGAACGGTCTTTTTACCCATTGGGCTCATAACCACTTCCGCATTGTACTCGCCTTCCATGCGGTGTTTAAAGACTTCAAACTGGAGTTGACCAACAGCTCCCAGCATGTACTCACCTGTTTGGTAATTCTTATAAAGCTGAATAGCACCTTCTTGCACCAATTGCTCGATTCCCTTGTGGAAGGATTTCTGCTTCATGACATTCTTAGCAGAAACTTTCATGAAAATCTCAGGTGTAAAGGTTGGTAGGGGTTCAAATTCAAACTTGTTTTTTCCAACTGTTAAAGTGTCCCCAACCTGATAAGTACCTGTATCGTAAACCCCGATAATATCACCTGCTACGGCATTAGTCACATTCTCACGACTTTCCGCCATAAACTGGGTAACATTAGACAGTTTAGCACCCTTACCAGTACGAGGTAGATTGACACTCATCCCACGCTCAAATTCACCCGATACGATACGGACAAAGGCGATGCGGTCACGGTGTCGAGGGTCCATGTTGGCTTGGATTTTAAAGACAAATCCTGAGAAATCCTTATCATAAGGATCCACAATTTCACCATCTGTTTTTTTGTGTCCATGTGGTTCTGGAGCAAACTTAAGAAAGGTTTCAAGGAAGGTCTGAACACCAAAGTTAGTAAGGGCTGAACCGAAGAAGACAGGTGTCAATTCTCCAGCAAGGATAGCTTCCTCTGAAAACTCATTTCCAGCTTCATTTAAAAGTTCAATATCATCCTTGACTTGCTCATAGAAAGGATTGCTACCAAAAAGCTTGTCCCCATCTTCTAGACTAGCAAAACGCTCATCCCCTTTATAGAGCTCCAAGCGTTGGTTATAGAGATCATACAAGCCCTCAAAGGCTTTCCCCATCCCGATTGGCCAGTTCATTGGGTAACTAGCAATGCCCAAGACTTCTTCCAATTCTTGCAAGAGATCCAAAGGCTCACGACCGTCACGGTCTAGCTTGTTCATAAAGGTAAAGACTGGAATGCCACGGTGTTTGACAACCTCAAACAATTTCTTGGTCTGGGCCTCAATACCCTTGGCAGAGTCCACGACCATGACCGCAGCATCCACCGCCATCAAGGTACGATAGGTATCTTCTGAGAAGTCCTCGTGCCCTGGCGTGTCGAGGATATTCACACGCTTGCCATCGTAGTCAAACTGCATAACAGATGAAGTCACCGAAATCCCGCGTTGCTTCTCGATATCCATCCAGTCAGACTTGGCAAAAGTCCCTGTTTTCTTTCCTTTTACGGTACCAGCCTCACGAATCTCGCCCCCAAAGTAGAGCAACTGCTCAGTGATAGTTGTTTTCCCCGCGTCAGGGTGGGAGATGATGGCAAAGGTACGACGTTTCTTAATTTCTTCTTGAATATTCATAAGTTCTCTTTCTTTGATTCTCTATTTTTCTTGTTTCAATAGCTAAGAATGATTTCTACATTGGATTTTACCATTCCTTTCAACACTTCATTATATCGGATTTTAGCATTTTTTTCAATTTCTATCTTTATATTGAATAAAAGCTATTCCTTGTAGTCAAATATATCGAAAACCGTGACAATTCTAGCAAAAATGATATAATAAAAGAAAAAGGAGAAGCAATCATGTTCAAGGAATTTGGTGTAACTAATTTAGAAGTGACAAAAGATGATATTTACAAGAATCCAAGCAACCCTATTTTACGCATGTATGATGACGATGAATTAATTGGAACCTTTAGTATTCTAACTGGAGAAGTATTGGAAAATTTGGACTTGGCAGACTATGACATTCGTTTTGCTCAAAAGCAAATTGAGTTAAATCGCGATAACTACCTTGAAACATGGAAGGACTACGTGGGACTACTACATGCCTAAATATTCTTTCTTAAAGTATGGTATTGAAATTCGTCCTAACGAACATAACCATAAAGGTCAAAAAGCGCATATTCACATTTATATCCACGGAGAAGAGGTCGGCTCAATGTTTCTGAACGGTGAACTGAGAGATGGTAAAGTAAAAGCAAAAGACCTAAAAATAATCAGGCAATATGTTTTAGAAAATGCAGATGAACTTCAGGCTTTATGGAATGAATACCAAAAGAGTGCATATTAAAACCAAAAAATCTTAGTTTGCTAATGCACAATAGACAAAACTGGCAAGCAATTTTAATGCCTGCTACTCAGTTTCTACCCAACTTATCCAAATACTAGGGAGCCTAATTCCCTTTGCGATTTTTCAAATAAATGTTACAATAAATATAGAAAAAGGTGTTGCGACAACAACACCCCACAGAGCCGTTTAAGACGGTGGCTGTAATTACATAACTAAAAAATAGCTCGTTAACTCGCCAAAGTTAGGACGGCTATTTTTTTATCTATTTTAAAAAACTCTTTCTCGACTTGCCAGATGTCTTTTTTCATCTTTCCCTCCCTTATTTATAGGAAAATATGGTAAAATAGAACAGACTAAAAATCATCATTTCACGAAAGGATGCAAGATGAAAATTACGCAAGAAGAGGTAACACACGTTGCCAATCTTTCAAAATTAAGATTCTCTGAAGAAGAAACTGCTGCCTTTGCGACTACCTTGTCTAAGATTGTTGACATGGTTGAATTGCTGGGCGAAGTTGACACAACTGGTGTCGCACCTACTACGACCATGGCTGACCGTAAGACCGTACTCCGCCCTGATGTGGCCGAAGAAGGAACAGACCGTGATCGCTTGTTTAAAAACGTACCTGAAAAAGACAACTACTATATCAAGGTACCAGCTATCCTAGACGATGGAGGAGATGCCTAATGACTTTTAACAATAAAACCATTGAAGACTTGCATAATCTCCTTGTTTCTAAGGAAATTTCAGCAACAGAATTGACCCAAGCTACGCTTGAAGAGATCAAGTCTCGAGAAACATCTATCAATGCCTTTGTCACCATCTCTGAGGAGCAGGCTCTTGCTCAAGCCAAAGTCATTGATGAAGCTGGAATCGATGCTGATAATGTCCTTTCAGGAATTCCACTTGCAGTTAAAGATAATATCTCTACAGACGGTATTCTTACAACTGCTGCCTCAAAAATGCTCTACAACTATGAGCCTATCTTTGATGCAACAGCTGTTGCCAATGCAAAAGCCAAGGGCATGATCGTTGTTGGGAAAACCAACATGGACGAATTTGCTATGGGTGGTTCAGGTGAAACTTCACACTACGGAGCAACTAAAAATGCTTGGGACCACAGCAAGGTTCCTGGTGGCTCGTCTAGTGGTTCTGCCGCAGCCGTAGCGTCAGGACAAGTCCGCTTGTCACTTGGTTCTGATACTGGTGGTTCCATCCGCCAACCTGCTGCCTTCAACGGAATCGTTGGTCTCAAACCAACCTACGGAACGGTTTCTCGTTTCGGTCTCATTGCCTTCGGTAGCTCATTAGACCAGATTGGACCTTTTGCTCCTACTGTTAAGGAAAATGCCCTCTTGCTCAACGCTATTGCCAGCGAAGATGTCAAAGATTCTACTTCTGCCCCTGTCCGCATTGCCGACTTTACTTCAAAAATCGGTCAAGACATCAAGGGTATGAAAATTGCTTTACCTAAGGAATACCTAGGCGAAGGGATTGACCCAGAGGTTAAGGAAACCATTCTGAATGCTGCTAAGCACTTTGAAAAACTTGGTGCTATCGTTGAAGAAGTCAGTCTTCCTCACTCAAAATACGGTGTTGCCGTCTACTACATCATCGCTTCATCAGAGGCTTCATCAAACTTGCAACGTTTTGACGGTATCCGTTATGGTTACCGCGCAGAGGATGCGACCAACCTTGATGAAATCTATGTAAACAGCCGTAGCCAAGGTTTTGGTGAAGAGGTGAAACGCCGTATCATGCTAGGTACTTTCAGCCTTTCATCAGGTTACTACGATGCTTACTATAAGAAAGCTGGTCAGGTCCGTACCCTCATCATTCAAGATTTCGAAAAAGTCTTCGCAAATTATGACTTGATTTTGGGTCCAACTGCTCCAAGTGTTGCCTATGACTTAGATTCTCTCAACCACGACCCAGTTGCCATGTACTTGGCTGACCTTTTGACAATCCCAGTCAACTTGGCAGGTCTTCCAGGGATTTCGATTCCTGCTGGATTCTCTCAAGGTCTACCTGTTGGTCTGCAATTGATTGGTCCTAAGTACTCTGAGGAAACTATTTACCAAGCTGCTGCTGCTTTTGAGGCAACAACAGACTACCACAAACAACAACCCGTGATTTTTGGAGGTGATAACTAATGAACTTTGAAACAGTCATTGGACTTGAAGTCCACGTAGAGCTCAACACCAATTCAAAAATCTTCTCACCTACTTCTGCCCACTTTGGAAATGACCAAAATGCCAACACCAACGTGATTGACTGGTCTTTCCCAGGAGTTCTACCAGTTCTCAATAAAGGTGTTGTTGATGCCGGTATCAAGGCTGCTCTTGCCCTCAACATGGACATCCACAAAAAGATGCACTTTGACCGCAAGAACTACTTCTACCCTGATAATCCCAAAGCCTACCAAATTTCTCAGTTTGATGAGCCAATCGGCTATAACGGTTGGATTGAAGTCGAGCTAGAAGACGGTACAACTAAAAAAATCGGTATCGAACGCGCCCACCTAGAAGAAGACGCTGGTAAAAACACCCACGGTACAGATGGCTACTCTTATGTTGACCTCAACCGCCAAGGGGTGCCATTGATTGAGATTGTATCTGAAGCTGACATGCGTTCTCCAGAAGAAGCCTACGCTTATCTGACAGCCCTCAAGGAAGTTATCCAATACTCTGGCATTTCTGACGTTAAGATGGAAGAAGGTTCTATGCGTGTGGATGCCAATATCTCTCTTCGTCCGTATGGTCAAGAAAAATTCGGTACCAAGACAGAGTTGAAGAACCTCAACTCCTTCTCAAATGTTCGCAAGGGTCTTGAATACGAAGTCCAACGTCAGGCTGAAATCCTTCGCTCAGGTGGTCAAATCCGCCAAGAAACACGCCGTTATGATGAAGCTAACAAAGCAACCATCCTCATGCGTGTCAAGGAAGGTGCTGCAGACTATCGCTACTTCCCAGAACCAGACCTACCTCTCTTTGAAATTTCAGACGAGTGGATCGAAGAAATGCGTACAGAGTTACCAGAGTTTCCAAAAGAACGCCGTGCGCGCTACGTATCTGATCTTGGCTTGTCAGACTACGATGCTAGCCAGTTGACTGCAAACAAAGTCACTTCTGACTTCTTTGAAAAAGCTGTTGCCCTCGGTGGCGATGCCAAACAAGTCTCTAACTGGCTCCAAGGAGAAGTTGCTCAGTTCTTGAATGCTGAAGGAAAAACACTGGAACAAATCGAATTGACACCAGAAAACTTGGTTGAAATGATTGCCATCATCGAAGACGGTACTATCTCTTCTAAGATTGCTAAGAAAGTCTTTGTTCACCTTGCTAAAAATGGCGGCGGTGCGCGTGAATATGTGGAAAAAGCAGGTATGGTTCAAATCTCAGATCCTGAAATACTGATCCCAATCATCCACCAAGTCTTTGCCGATAACGAAGCCGCAGTTGCCGACTTCAAGTCAGGCAAACGCAACGCAGATAAGGCCTTTACAGGCTTCCTTATGAAAGCAACCAAAGGCCAAGCCAACCCACAAGTTGCCCTTAAACTCCTTGCCCAAGAATTGGCGAAGTTGAAAGAAGGTTAATATGTAAAAGAAACCAGCCCTGAGGTTGGTTTTTTTCTCCCCTACCAAATCCCATTAACTATTTTGGCTTTATTTCCAGAAGATTTTATGGTAAAATGAAGAGTAATAATATTTATTAAAGAGGTAAAAACATGATTGAAGCAAGCAAATTGAAAGCTGGTATGACATTTGAAACTGCAGACGGAAAATTGATCCGCGTTTTGGAAGCTAGCCACCACAAACCAGGTAAAGGGAACACAATCATGCGTATGAAATTGCGTGATGTCCGTACTGGTTCTACTTTTGACACAAGCTACCGTCCAGAAGAAAAATTCGAACAAGCTATTATCGAAACTGTCCCAGCTCAATACTTGTACAAAATGGATGAAACTGCCTACTTCATGAACACTGAAACTTACGACCAATACGAAATCCCAGTCGTAAACGTTGAAAATGAATTGCTTTACATCCTTGAAAACTCTGATGTAAAAATCCAATTCTACGGAACTGAAGTAATCGGTGTAACTGTACCAACTACTGTTGAATTGACAGTTGCTGAAACACAACCATCTATCAAAGGTGCTACTGTTACAGGTTCTGGTAAACCAGCAACTATGGAAACTGGACTTGTTGTCAACGTTCCTGACTTCATCGAAGCTGGACAAAAATTGATCATCAACACTGCAGAAGGAACTTACGTTTCTCGTGCCTAATCTCTAGAAAGAGGTCATTCTATGGGAACTGAAGAACAATTTGGCGAAATTGTTATCGCTCCACGTGTACTTGAAAAAATCATTGCCATCGCAACTGCTAAAGTTGATGGTGTCCATTCATTTTCAAATAAATCCGTATCTGATACCCTATCAAAACTCTCTCTTGGTCGTGGCGTCTACTTAAAAGAAAGCAACGAAGAACTAACTGCTGACATCTATCTCTACCTAGAGTACGGTGTGAAAGTACCAAAAGTTGCTCTTGCTATTCAAAAAGCAGTCAAAGATGCTGTCCGTGATATGGCTGATGTGGAACTTGCTGCTGTTAACATCCATGTTGCAGGAATCGTTCCAGATAAAACACCAAAACCTGAGTTGAAAGATCTATTTAACGAGGACTTCCTCAATGACTAGTCCATTATTAGAATCTAGACGTGAACTTCGTAAATGCGCTTTTCAAGCTCTCATGAGCCTTGAATTCGGCACAGATATGGAAACAGCTTGTCACTTTGCCTACACGCATGACCGTGAAGATGCAGATGTGCAAATCCCTGACTTTCTTCTGAACTTGGTTTCTGGCGTTCAAGCTCAAAAAGACGAGTTGGATAAACAAATCAACCAGCACCTCAAGTCAGGCTGGACAGTTGAACGATTGACCTTGGTCGAAAAAAACTTACTACGCTTAGGAATCTTTGAAATCACATCATTTGATACACCTCAGCTGGTAGCAGTCAATGAAGCTATTGAACTTGCTAAGAATTTTTCAGATCAAAAATCAGCCCGCTTTATCAACGGACTGCTTAGTCAATTTGTAACTGAAGAAAATGAATAATCGAAAAGGTGTTTGGTCTTCCAAGCACCTTTTGACTTTCCCCTCTGCACAGAGTAAGAACCACACAAAAACTAGAACTGACTGCCAGTTCTAGTTTTTGCGTATTCTAAAGAATTAGTATTTTCTAAATCGTTGATAACGTTCTTCCAACAACTCTTCTAACGGTTTTTGTGAAAGTAGAGCTAGCTCATCTTGGAGTTCTTTCTTGACACTCTTAATCAGTTCTTTACTAGAAAGTCCTGCTTCAGAAATCACCTTGTCCACCACGTCCATTTCTAACAGTTCATGCGAAGTGATTTTCATCAGTTCTGCCGCTTCCATGGCACGAGTGCCGTCCTTCCATAGAATGGAAGCAAAACCTTCTGGACTGAGAATGGCATAGATAGAATTTTCCAGCATCCAGACACGGTCTGCGACTGCCAGAGCCAGAGCCCCACCAGAACCACCTTCACCGATAATGATAGCAATAATCGGAACTTTCAGGTCACTCATTTCCATGAGATTGCGAGCGATAGCTTCCCCCTGTCCACGTTCTTCTGCTCCGACACCAGGATAGGCACCTGCAGTATTGATAAAGGTCACAACTGGACGGCCAAATTTTTCAGCCTGTTTCATCAACCGTAGGGCCTTGCGGTAGCCTTCTGGATGTGGTTGACCAAAATTCCGCTTGAGATTATCTTGTAAACTCTTGCCTTTTTGGATACCAACCACTGTTACAGCTTGGTCTCCAAGCCAGCCGATACCACCAACAACTGCACCATCATCACGAAAAGAACGGTCACCATGTAATTGGATAAAGTCATCAAAAATGCCTGTCGCAAAGTCCAAGGTTGTCAAGCGACTCTGCTCACGCGCTTCTCTGACTATTTTTGCAATATTCATCTAGGACCCCCTCCGTGCAATCTGACTAGGCTAGCAATCGTATCTGGCAAATCTCTTCTTTTGACAATAGCATCCACAAAGCCATGTTCCAATAGGAATTCTGCCTTTTGGAAATCCTCAGGCAAGCTTTCACGAACCGTGTTTTCAATGACACGACGCCCAGCAAAACCAACCAAACTTTGTGGTTCAGCTAGAATGATATCGCCTTCCATAGCGAAAGAAGCTGTTACACCACCTGTCGTTGGATCTGTCAAAATGGTCAGGTAAAAGAGACCAGCATTAGAATGCCGTTTAACCGCTGCAGAAATCTTGGCCATCTGCATGAGACTCATGATTCCTTCCTGCATACGGGCTCCACCAGAGGCCGTGAAGAGAACAACTGGTAACTGTTCAACAGTCGCATACTCAAACAAACGAGTGATTTTTTCCCCTACAACTGTACCCATAGAAGCCATGATAAAGTTGGAATCCATAATCCCAAGAGCCACAGTCTGACCTTTAATAAGAGCAGTTCCTGTCACAACAGCTTCATCCAGACCTGTTTTTTCACGCATAGTTGCTAGTTTCTTTTGATAACCAGGGAAATGCAAGGGATCCTTGCTTTCAATCCCTGTAAACAATTCCTTAAAGGTTCCCATATCAATCGTCAAAGCCAAGCGTTCTTGGGCAGAAATACGGAAGGTATAGCTACAATGTGGACAGATACGCTCACTTCCCAGATCCTTCTGATAAATGGTATGCTTACAGCCTGGACACTGGGAGAATAATTCATCTGGAACCTCTGGCTTGGCTTGAGGTTTTTCCCTAACCGAACGATTGGGATTGATTCGAATATACTTATCTTTTTTACTAAATAGAGCCATTGATTCCCCTTTTCGGTTTAAACTCTTGAAGTCATTTTATTCTTTTTCTTGATACTTGGGTAAAAAGGTTTCCATCAAGAAGGAAGTATCGTAATCTCCAGCAATAACATTGCGATCTGAAATGAGGTCAAGCTGGAAATCTGCATTGGTCTGCACCCCCTCAATCTCTAGTTCATAGAGGGCACGTTGCATTTTCATCAAGGCGTCAAAACGATTTTCACCGTGAACGATGATTTTGGCAATCATACTATCATAATAGGGCGGAATAGTATAGCCTGGATAAACTGCTGAGTCTACGCGCAAGCCAACACCTCCACTTGGCAGATAGAGATTGGTAATCTTACCTGGACTTGGAGCAAAGTTAAAGGCTGGATTTTCTGCATTGATCCGACACTCGATAGCATGACCGCGTAGGACAATATCTTCTTGCTTAACAGACAAAGGCTGACCTGCTGCAATGCGAATTTGTTCCTTAACGATATCCACACCTGAAACAAATTCTGTTACTGGATGCTCTACCTGAACACGTGTATTCATTTCCATGAAATAGAATTTACCACTTGCTTCATCAAGAAGAAATTCAATGGTTCCTGCATTCTCATAGCCAACAGACTCTGCAGCTCGAACAGCAGCCGCACCGATTTCATGACGCAGCGTTTTTCCGATTGCAATCGAAGGACTTTCTTCCAAAACCTTTTGGTTATTTCGTTGAAGAGAACAATCCCGTTCCCCCAAGTGAATCACATTTCCATGCTCATCTCCTAGGATTTGAACCTCGATGTGACGAGCTGGATAGATAACCCGTTCTATGTACATAGCACCATTGCCATAGTTAGCCTTGGCTTCGCTAGAAGCAGTTTCAAAGGCTGATACGAGGTCTTCTGGTTTTTCAACCTTACGAATCCCTTTACCACCACCACCTGCTGAAGCCTTGAGCATAACAGGATAGCCAATTTTTTCAGCAACAATCAAAGCTTCCTCAGAGTTATGCACTTCTCCATCTGAACCTGGAATGACAGGCACACCTGCTTTGATCATCTGAGCACGCGCATTAATCTTATCCCCCATCATATCCATGACATGACCAGATGGGCCGATAAACTTGATTCCCACCTCTTCACACATAGTTGCAAATTTGGAATTTTCACTGAGAAATCCAAAACCGGGGTGAATGGCTTCTGCCTCAGTCAAGACTGCAGCTGATAGAACCGCATTGATATTGAGATAAGACTCTGTTGCCTTGCCAGGACCGATACAAACTGCTTCATCTGCTAAAAGCGTATGAAGGGCTTCCTTATCGGCAGTTGAATAAACCGCCACCGTCGCAATCCCCAGTTCACGCGCCGCACGGATAATACGAACCGCAATTTCACCACGATTGGCAATTAAAATTTTTCGAAACATGGAGAACCTCCTTAGTTCCCAATTGCAAAGGTAAGAGTACCACTAGCTGCAAGCTTGCCATCCACTTCAGCCTTTGCTTCAACCACGGCAATGGTCCCACGACGTTTTACAAACGTTGCCGTCATAAGCAATTGGTCGCCAGGTACAACTTGCTTCTTGAATTTGACCTTGTCCATACCAGCGTAAAAGACCAGTTTCCCCTTATTTTCAGGTTTTGATAACTCCAAAACACCAGCTGTTTGCGCCAAGGCTTCCATAATCAGAACACCTGGCATGACTGGATATTGAGGGAAATGTCCATTAAAGAAGGGCTCATTGATGGTCACATTTTTGATGGCAACAATGGTGTCATCGCTCACTTCCAATACACGGTCTACTAGGAGCATAGGATAACGGTGGGTAAGGGCTTCTTTGATTCCTTGAATATCGATCATTTGATACGTACCAATCCTTTACCAAATTCAACCATTTCTTCGTTAGAAACGAGAATTTCTGTTACCACACCATCCTTAGGTGCTGGGATTTCATTCATGACTTTCATGGCTTCGATGATGACCAGTGTTTGACCCTTTTTAACAGTATCACCAACTGTAACGAAGGCAGGTTTATCTGGGCCAGCAGCCAAGTAAGCCACTCCAACAAGTGGGCTCTCTACAAGATCTCCCTCAGCAGCCACACTTGCTTCAACTGGAGCTGGAACCTCTTCTGTTACAGTCTCTGCTGGAGCAGATGAAGGAGCTACTGGACTTGGTGTTGCTAGAACGGGCGCTGGAGCGACTTGAGCTGCAACTTCAGATACCAGTCTCGCTTCATTCTTGCTAAACTGCAACTCATCCGTCCCATTTTTATAAGAAAATTCTCTCAAACTTGACTGGTCAAATTGGGCCATCAAGTCTTTAATATCGTTTAAATTCATACTTATTTATTCTCCCAACGTTTGAAAGCAAGAACTGCATTGTGGCCACCAAAACCAAAAGTATTTGAAATAGCGTATGGAATTTCTTGCTCCAAGCCTTGTCCATAAACGACATTGGCTTCGATATAATCTGATACTTCACTTGTCCCAGCTGTCATTGGAACAAAGTTATGACGCATAGCTTCGATAGTGACAATAGCTTCTACTGCACCTGCAGCCCCCAGCAAATGTCCTGTGAAAGACTTGGTTGATGATACAGGCACTTCCTTACCAAGAACAGCTACGATAGCACCACTTTCTCCTTTTTCATTGGCAGGAGTTGAGGTTCCGTGAGCATTGACATAGGCTACTTGTTCTGGGGAAATCTCAGCTTCTTCCAAGGCTAATTTGATGGCCTTGATAGCTCCCTGACCTTCTGGATGAGGAGAAGTCATGTGGTAGGCATCACAGGTGTGTCCGTAACCAACTACTTCAGCAAGGATAGTAGCCCCACGTTTTTCCGCGTGTTCAAGACTTTCAAGAACCAACATCCCTGAACCTTCCCCCATAACAAAACCATTGCGGTCCTTATCAAATGGGATAGAAGCACGAGTTGGATCCTCTGTAGTAGAGAGAGCTGTTAGGGCTTGGAAACCAGCAATAGCAAAAGGTGTGATAGAGGCTTCTGAACCACCTACCAACATAACGTCTTGGAAACCAAATTTAATTGAGCGGAAGGCATCCCCAATCGCGTCATTTGATGAAGCGCAGGCAGTATTGATAGATTTACAAACACCGTTTGCTCCAAAACGCATAGCAACATTTCCTGAAGCCATATTTGGCAAGGCTTTTGGAAGGGTCAATGGTTTCACACGTTTTGGTCCTTTGTCATTTAGGCGAAGCACTTGATCTTCAATTTCCTTGATTCCACCAATACCAGAGGCAACGATAACACCAAAACGATCTTTATCAAGAGCCTCTACATCTAAATTGGCATGATTAATGGCTTCTTGGGCTGCGTACAAGGCATACAAAGAATAGTTATCAAAACGATTGGTATCTTTCTTAACAAAGTATTTATCAAAAGGAAAATCTTGGATTTCTGCCGCATTATGCACATCAAAGTCACTATGATCAAATTTTGTAATTGGACCAATTCCGATTTTTCCAGTTGTCAAACTATTCCAAAATTCTTCTGGTGTGTTTCCGATTGGAGATGTTACTCCATAACCTGTTACTACTACGCGATTTAGTTTCATCTTTTTTACCTCTACCTTCTGCTACATACTGAGACCACCATCAATGGCAACCACTTGACCAGTTAGATAATCTTGGCCTGCTAAAAATACTGTCAAATCTGCAACCTGCTCCGCCTGCCCAAATGCTTTCATAGGAATTTGCGCCAGCATAGCATCTTTTACCTTGTCTGATAGGACAGCAGTCATATCGGACTCAATCATTCCCGGTGCGATAGCATTAACCCTGATATTGCGATTGGCCACTTCACGCGCCACAGACTTGGTAAAACCAATCAAACCAGCCTTAGAAGCTGCATAGTTAGCTTGACCAATATTTCCCATCAAACCAACAACACTAGACATATTAATGATAGCACCTTCTCTGGCTTTCATCATCGGTTTCAAGACTGATTGTGTCATGTTAAAGGCACCAGTCAGATTTACTTTAAGCACTTTTTCAAAATCTGCTTCTGTCATCTTGAGCATCAGGGTATCTTGGGTAATTCCAGCATTGTTAACCAAAACATCTACTGAACCCAGCTCTGCAATAGCTTGATCAACCATACGCTTAGCGTCTGCAAAATCTGATACATCTCCTGAAATGGGAACCACCTTTACACCATAGTTTGAAAACTCAGCGAGCAATTCTTCTGAGATAGACCCACGACTGTTTAAGACGATGTTGGCTCCTGCTTGAGCGAACTTGTGGGCAATGGCAAGACCAATTCCACGACTCGAACCTGTAATAAAGATATTTTTATTTTTTAGTTGCATTCTTTTCTCCTGTTTCCTCTTGCATTTATGGGAGAAGGGATTACTTGTTTTCTAGCAAAGTTTCCAAACTAGCCTGATCTTCAACATTGGCTAGTTTAGCTGTCTTATCAATTTTTTTGACAAAGCCTGACAAGACTTTCCCCGGTCCAATCTCGATAAAGTTGGTTGCTCCTGCTTCTTGCATAACTGCAATACTTTCATAGAAACGAACTGGTTCCTTGACCTGACGCGTCAAGAGTTGAGCAATGTCTTCTTTTTGCATAACTGCAGCTTCTGTATTGCCGACTAGGGGACAAGTGAAATCTGAAAAACTTACCTGAGCTAGAGTTTCAGCCAGTTTCTGGCTAGCAGGCTCAAGGAGAGCGGTATGAAAAGGTCCTGAAACATTAAGAGGAATCAAGCGTTTGGCGCCTGCTTCCTGCAAGAGTTCAACAGCTCGATCGACTGCAACCACTTCTCCACCAATCACAATTTGTGCAGGTGTATTATAGTTGGCTGGAGTAACCACTCCAAGTTCAGCAGCTTTTTGACAGGCTTCCTCAATGACCTCTACTGGCGTATTGAGAACTGCTACCATCTTGCCAGAACCAGCAGGGGCCGCTTCTTCCATATAAGATCCACGCTTAGCTACCAAGGCAACCGCATCTTCAAAATCCAAGGCGCCACTGGCTACCAAGGCAGAGTATTCTCCAAGGGACAAACCAGCAACCATATCAGGCTGATAGCCTTTTTCTTGTAATAAACGGTAGATAGCAACCGAAGTTGCTAGAATGGCTGGTTGCGTATAGCGAGTCTGATTGAGTTTTTCTTCTTCCGTATCAATGAGATAACGCAAATCATAACCGAGGACCTGACTCGCTTGATCAATCGTTTCTTTGACAATAGGGTAGTGATCATAGAGATCCCGTCCCATCCCTAGATACTGGGCACCTTGGCCAGCAAATAAAAAGGCTGTTTTAGTCATTTCTTACAACTCCTGCCCAACGAGAGGCTTCTTCTTGAATTTTCTTAGCTGCTCCGTAATACAAATCTTTTAGGATTTCTTCAACGGTTTCTTCTTTGGAAACAAGCCCCGCAATTTGACCTGCCATAACAGATCCACCATCCACATCTCCGTGAACAACCGCTTTGGCTAGAGCGCCCGCTCCCATTTGTTCAAAGATTTCCAAATCTGGATTTTCCTGTTTAAAGGCATCTTTCTCAGCTTTTTCAAAATCACGAGTCAACTGATTTTTAATCGCACGAACAGCATGGCCAAAGTGTTGTGCTGAAATCGTAGTATCAATATCCCTAGCTTTTAAAATTTTCGCCTTATAATTTGGATGGGCATTAGACTCTTTTGCAACGACAAAGCGAGTTCCAACCTGAACACCCTCTGCACCTAGCATAAATCCAGCCGCAGCACCTTCACCATCCGCAATTCCTCCTGCAGCAATAACAGGAATAGATACAGCAGCAGCAACCTGGCGCACCAAGGTCATGGTTGTTAATTTGCCAATGTGTCCCCCGGCCTCCATTCCTTCTGCAATAACAGCGTCCGCACCAATTTTTTCCATGCGTTTAGCTAGGGCAACACTTGGTACAACAGGAATGACTGTAATCCCAGCTTCATGGAAGCGTTCCATGTATTTGCCAGGATTTCCTGCGCCTGTTGTCACTACCTTAACCCCCTCCTCGATGACGAGGTCTACAATATCTTCCACAAAGGGAGACAAGAGCATGATGTTGACACCAAAAGGTTTATCCGTCAATGATTTGATTTTATCAATATTTGCCTTGACAACTTCTTTCGGGGCATTTCCCCCACCGATAATCCCTAGTCCTCCAGCCTTGGAAACAGCCCCTGCCAAATCACCATCAGCGACCCAAGCCATTCCTCCTTGAAAAATAGGATAATCAATATTCAATAATTCTGTAATACGCGTTTTCATAGTGCCTCCATCGTTTCTTGCTTACGTAATAGTTCGATACTGTCATAATTTGACAATCAAACTATTGCCTAAACAAGAGGGAGCGGGTTTCCCTACTCCTTCTATCTTATATTCTGCTTATACTCTTCGAAAATCAAATTCAAACCACGTCAGCGTCACCTTGCCGTACTCAAGTACAGCCTGCGGCTAGCTTCCTAGTTTGCTCTTTGATTTTCATTGAGTATTATTTTGTTTGCTCTTCAACGTAGGCAACTAAGTCACCAACTGTTTTCAAGTCATCTTCTGCTTCGATTTGGATATCAAAAGCATCTTCGATTTCTGAGATTACTTGGAACAAGTCCAATGAATCTGCGTCCAAATCATCAAAAGTTGATTCAAGTGTTACTTCTGATGCGTCTTTTCCAAGTTCTTCAACGATAATTTCTTGTACTTTTTCAAATACTGCCATGATAGGACTCCTTTAAAATAAATAGTTTTTTATAACAATGTGTTCACCACATGATTACCTAAATTGTAAGAATGAGCGTGCCCCAGGTCAAGCCTCCACCGAAGCCTGATAGCAGAACAGTCTGGCTACCATCTAAAGGGATGAGACCTTGTTCTACACACTCTGAAAGTAAAATCGGGATACTTGCTGCACTGGTATTGCCATATTCCATCATATTGGCTGGAAGCTTGGCTCGATCGACACCGATTTTTCTAGCCATCTTATCCAAGATACGGTCATTAGCCTGATGAAGTAGCAGATAATCCAAGTCTGTCGCCTCTATAGGAGATTCATCAATAGTCTGCTTGATAGACTTGGCTACATCCCGAATGGCAAAATCAAAGACTGCGCGTCCATCCATCTTCAAAAATGAATCTGCACTTTCTTGATCTGAAAATGGAGAATGCAAGCCTGAATGTCCATAAGTTAGACACTCGCTACGACTCCCATCACTATTGAGACTCTCTGCCAAGAAATGCTCTTGCTCGCTAGCTTCTAGCAAGACGCCACCAGCACCATCTCCAAACAAAACAGCTGTTGATCGGTCTGACCAATCGACTGCTTTAGAGAGGGTTTCACTACCAATCACCAAGCCTTTTTGAAAGCGACCAGAAGCGATAAACTTTTCAGCAGTTGAAAGAGCAAATACAAATCCACTGCAAGCCGCTGTTAGGTCAAAAGCAAAGGCCTTATTAGCACCAATATTAGCTTGAACACGAGCAGCCGTAGAGGGCATCATCGAATCTGGAGTAATGGTAGCTAGGATGATGAAATCCAACTCCTCCCCTGTGATTCCAGCTTTTGCCATCAGTTTCTTAGCAACTTCCGTAGCCAAATCACTGGTAGATTCTGTTCTTGAAATATGCCTTTGTCGTATTCCCGTCCGACTTGAAATCCACTCATCATTGGTATCCATAATCTGGGCTAAATCATGATTTGTAACCACTTGCTCTGGCACATAATGAGCAACCTGGCTTATTTTTGCAAAAGCCATTATTTCAAATCCTCCAAAAATTGATAAAGATTGGTCAACCCTTTGCTCATAACATCAATTTCTTCCTTACTCATACCATCAATGATTTTTTCAACCATGGCCTTGTGGAAGCGTTTATGTAGCCGATGAACCAAGCGACCCTTCTTTGTCAAATGTAGATGCACCACACGACGATCCTGCTCTGAGCGAATGCGTTCAATGTAACCCTTTCGTTCAAGATTATTCAAACTCGTCGTAACCGTCCCAAGAGTCACCATCAACTCTTTCGACACTTGACTTGGCGTCACGTCTGGGAATTTTCCAATTACATCGATTGTATGGACTTCTTTGATGGAGATATCCTTGAAACGACTACCCCTCAAGCTAACTTCCTCGATGACGAGGACATTGTTAAATATAGATGTTAAATATTCATTAATTCGTTGGTAGTCCAATCTCTTTTCCCTCCTTTTCAAAAAACTTTCACAATCAAAACATTTGACAAAAAAATTATATCAAACTTCAAAGAACAGTGCAAGTATTTTTTTATTTTCCTGTAAATTTAGGTCTTCTTCTTTCCGAATGAGCCCGAACTCCCTCTTTGAAATCCTCTGTTTGAGCTAAGGATTCCTGTAGGTTCAGTTCTAAAGTAGCATAATCTTGCCAATCTTTGAATTGGCTCTCCCAAACCAACTTCTTGATGGCTGCATAGGAATTAGCTGACCCACGTCTTAATTTTTTAAGAAGCTGTCCTCTGGTTTTTTCTAACTTATCAGCTTCAGAAATACGGTAGACCAGGCCCCACTCTAGAGCTTTTTCTGCTGTTAAAGCTTCTCCTGTCATAGCTAATTGAACAGCACGCGTCACACCAATACTACGACTCAAGAGATGAATCCCACCTGCATCTGGAGCCAAACCAACTCCAACAAAAGCTTGGATAAACTTAGCCTTATCCGTTGCCAGACAGAAATCCGCAGCAACAGCCATATTCGCTGCGGCACCTGCAACAGCCCCATCAACCTCCATCAAGACAGGTTTGGCTATTTGCTTGATTTTATAAGAAATAGTATTGACCAACTCTGCGATTTTTGTCAATGATGGAATATCATCCTCATCCACTGCCCGCTTCATCTCTACCAAATCTCCCCCAACAGAGAAGACTTTGCCATTCGCGTTGATTAAGACAAAATGCACAGCCGGATTCTCTTCTGCCAAAGTCAGAGCTTCTAAAATCTCCTCACACATAGGAATATGAAAACCATTTGCGACCTCAGGACGATTCAAGGTAAGGATTGCCAAGTCCTCTTCAAGCTGATAAATAATGTGTTCCATCAGGACTCCTTTTTATTTTATAAGCAGTTTAAATTATTTTGTTTTCAAAGTATATCTTTTTTAAAACTCGAAAGCAAGAAAAAATCGACTAAAAGTGTCTCATCCGATAATACAGGCTCCCTTTAATGTAGAAAGCATCTTATTTTCTTCATTGAAAAAAGGCTTTCTTTCTGCTATAATCGTATAAAATACTTACTTTAGGAGTTCTTATGAAGGTTGTTAAATTTGGAGGTAGCTCTCTTGCCTCTGCTAGTCAATTAGAAAAAGTTTTAAACATCGTAAAAAGCGATTCAGAGCGTCGTTTTGTAGTCGTTTCTGCGCCTGGTAAACGCAATGCTGAAGATACTAAGGTTACGGATGCCTTGATTAAATACTATCGCGACTATGTTGCTGGTAACGATATTAGCAAGAGTCAAAACTGGATTATCGACCGCTATGCTGCTATGGTTAGTGAACTAGGTCTTAAACCAGCTGTGCTAGAAAAAATTTCAAAAAGCATTCGCGCCTTGGCCACTCTTCCTATTGAAGAAAATGAATTTCTCTACGATACTTTCCTAGCAGCGGGTGAAAATAACAATGCCAAATTGATTGCTGCCTACTTTAACCAAAATGGTATTGATGCACGCTATGTGCACCCTCGAGAAGCTGGTATTGTGGTCACAAGTGAACCTGGTCACGCTCGCATCATTCCATCAAGTTATGACAAGATTGAAGAATTGACAAATGCAAATGAAGTCCTTGTCATTCCTGGTTTCTTTGGAGTTACTAAGGAAAATCAAATCTGTACCTTCTCACGTGGAGGATCAGACATTACAGGTTCTATCATTGCTGCAGGTGTTAAGGCAGACCTCTATGAAAACTTTACAGACGTTGATGGTATCTTTGCAGCCCACCCAGGAATTATCCACCAACCACACTCGATTCCTGAGTTGACCTACCGTGAAATGCGCGAGTTGGCCTATGCAGGTTTCTCAGTTCTTCATGACGAAGCCCTTCTTCCTGCCTACCGTGGAAAAATCCCTCTCGTTATCAAGAATACCAACAACCCTGACCATCCAGGTACTCGTATCGTTCTAAAACATAGTAGTGATGAATTTCCAGTTGTGGGAATTGCTGGTGACTCAGGCTTTGTCAGCATCAACATGTCGAAATACCTCATGAACCGTGAGGTTGGATTTGGACGCAAGGTTCTTCAAATCCTTGAAGATCTTAACATCGGTTGGGAACATATGCCAACAGGTATCGACGATCTTTCAATCATCCTCCGTTCTCGCGAACTAACTCCTATCAAGGAAGAAGAAATCCTTCGTCAGTTGGTTCAAAAGGCTGAAGTAGACCATGCAGAAATCGAACACGACCTTTCTATCATTATGATTGTTGGAGAAAAGATGAAGAGCCATATCGGAGTAACTGCTACTGCAACACGTGCTCTATCTGAAAATAAGATCAACATCCAGATGATGTCTCAAGGTTCTAGTGAAGTATCTATTATGTTTGTTGTCCATAAGGACCAAGAGAAAGCAGCTATTAAAGCCCTTTACAATGCCTTTTTCGGTGAAAGTAAGGAAGACTAAGCATGGCTCAATCACTTAACAAAACAGTGCTCCTCAATACGACAGGCACCTCCTACCTCTCTATAGCTGGGAAAGTTGGGAAATTCCTTGTCGGAGATCAGGCTTTGGAATTTTACCCCGATGTCAATGTTGAACAATTTATCCAGATTCCTTGGAGCCATATCAATCATATTGGAGCCAATGTCACTGGTCGCAAAATCAGTCGCCACTTCGAAGTCTTTACAGACAGAGGAAAATTCCTCTTTGCTTCAAAAGACTCAGGTGCCATTCTTAAAATTGCTCGCGAAAAACTGGGGAATGATAAGGTCGTCAAACTTCCGACCCTGATTCAAACCATTAGTCAAAAATTTAAAAATCTATTTGCAAAAAAGTAGAAACTTTAGTATAATCATAGCAACGGATAAGTAGGTTATCTTCTTCTTTCAGAAAGTCTGCGGATGCTGCGAGCAGATAGGAGGGATAGGTGAAATTCTACCGTTAGTAACAATTACATACACAATCAAGTGCACACCTGTGAAGTTGGATGGAACCGTGGCCCTGCCACTCCAACGCTTTGTCAGGTGTGCTTTTTTCATAAAGGAGTTCTTATGTTAGATATCAAACGTATTCGTACAGATTTTGATGCTGTCGCAGAAAAATTAGCTACACGTGGTGTAGATGCTGCTGTCTTGAATGAGATGAAAGAAATCGATGCCAAACGTCGTGACATCTTGGTCAAGGTTGAAACTCTCAAAGCAGAACGTAACACAGTTTCTGCTGAGATTGCCCAAGCTAAGCGCAACAAGGAAAATGCAGATGACAAGATTGCCGCCATGCAAACTCTATCTGCTGAGGTCAAAGCCTTGGATGCTGAATTGGCAGAAATCGATGCTAAATTGACAGAATTTACCACTACTCTTCCAAACATCCCTGCTGACAGCGTTCCTGTTGGGGCTGACGAAGATGACAATGTGGAAGTTCGCCGTTGGGGTACTCCACGCGAGTTCGATTTCAAGCCAAAAGCTCACTGGGATCTTGGTGAAGATCTTGGTATCCTTGACTGGGAACGCGGTGGTAAGGTAACAGGCGCTCGTTTCCTCTTCTATAAAGGTCTCGGTGCTCGTTTGGAACGTGCTATCTACAACTTTATGTTGGATGAACATGGAAAAGAAGGCTATACAGAAGTCATCACGCCTTACATGGTTAACCATGACTCTATGTTTGGGACTGGTCAATATCCAAAATTCAAGGAAGATACTTTTGAACTCAGCGATAGCAATTACGTCCTTATTCCTACAGCTGAAGTTCCTCTGACAAACTACTACCGTGATGAAATCCTTGACGGTAAAGATCTGCCAATCTACTTCACTGCTATGAGTCCATCATTCCGTTCTGAGGCTGGTTCTGCTGGTCGAGATACTCGTGGCTTGATTCGTTTGCACCAATTCCACAAGGTTGAAATGGTTAAATTTGCCAAACCAGAAGAATCTTACGAAGAATTGGAAAAAATGACAGCCAACGCTGAAAACATTCTTCAAAAACTTAACCTTCCATACCGTGTCGTTGCTCTCTCTACTGGAGATATGGGCTTCTCAGCTGCTAAAACTTACGACTTGGAAGTGTGGATTCCAGCCCAAAATACTTACCGTGAAATCTCAAGCTGTTCAAACACAGAAGATTTCCAAGCCCGTCGTGCCCAAATCCGTTACCGTGATGAAGCAGATGGCAAGGTGAAATTGCTCCATACCTTGAACGGTTCTGGACTTGCAGTTGGACGTACAGTGGCTGCTATTCTTGAAAACTACCAAAATGCAGATGGTTCTGTGACCATCCCAGAAGCACTTCGTCCATACATGGGTGGAGCTGAAGTTATCAAACCATAAAAAATAAGGTTTAGCTATTTCTAGCTAGACCTTTTTTCGTAACCAATTCAGATAAGCGCCTAATACAAAGAATAAAATCATTAAGCAAATAGCAGTTTCAGCCACTACCAAATGATTCAAAAATGGAAGTTTCAAGATTCCCTGAGCCATCTTGAGCGAAGTAGCTGTGATAATGGTCGGGAAGGTGAGGGCTGAGAAGGCTGGTTGAAAACCTTGTTTTAAAATATTGGGCAGGCGAGTTAAAACAAAGAAAAAGAAGAATTGGGAAGCTAAGATCATGACGATTAAGACCCAAGTCGGTAGGCTGACTCCTCCAACTCGAACTAGGGAAGCCAAGAGTAGAGAGAAAGGAGCACAGTAGATTCCTTCTTGCCCAAGCAAGGCTAGTGGGAGCGGATGTTTCTTTAAATCACTATAAATAAGGGGATAGAGATAGAAGGTTAGGAGAAAACCAAAACTCAAGGTCGCATAGGCAATCTCGATAATGCCTACCAGAGGGTAGGTTAAGGCAGCCACTGCTATCCCCACATAAAGTACCGTCCAGCTTGGAGTAGCATTGACTCTCTTGCCTGGATAGGCAAATTTGATGGTAAAACCAGCAATTAAGGCCACATCCAAGAGAAATGAAAACCACCAGAGTCCTTGCGCAACCAAAGGAAGATGAGGGAAGACGCGAAAGACATAAGTCGATAAAATCATCCCAGCCATGGGAAAGGTCGCCATTCCTGACAAAAGAGGAGACTTGGTCAATTCTTGCTTAGTTTCCTTCCAATTAAAGAGATGAAGAATCAGAAAGAATATCCACAAAATCAAACCTGTCAGACTAAAAAGATGTGACAGAACCGGCAATGTATCTAAAATAAGATTTCCAGCTCCTGCCAAACCTAGCAAACAACCAGAAAATACCAAGGGGAGTTTTTTCATCCTAACCTCCAATAATCATGTTAGTTTCAGTATAGCATAAAAGCGCTTAAATGAGGGGATAAAAAACGAAGTCCGATTATTTCAGACTTCATTTTACTCAGATATGAATTAAGCATAAGGTTGCAATTCTGGATTAATTGGTGTATTGGCTAGATTGTTGGCATAGTTACAGAGGCTTGCTAGGCTGACACCAAGAACCACATCCAAGGCATTCTGTTGAGTGTAGCCAGCTTCTAGAAACTCAGCCAAGGCTTCATCTCCCACACGTCCCTTGGTATTGATAACCGCCAAGGTAAACTTAGCTAGGGTGTCCAATTTAGGATCTGTTTCAATTGGAGTACGATTGCGGAGGGCTTGCAGAAGGTCATCGTTCATCTGGATTTGTTTGATTGAAAAAGCTGTGTGACCTGCTACACAGAAGGCACAACCATTGGTCACAGCTGCCGTGATTTGCACCACTTCACGCTCAACAGGTGTCAGGCTATTGCGACGGTTGATAGCTCCGATAGTACGGTAAGCCTCTAAAGCAGTCGGTGCATTGGCCAAGAGACCGATTAGGTTGGGAATATAGCCATTGTTATCTTTTTCTACTGTTTCAAGAACTTCTTTCACTTCTGCTGGTGCTGATTCGACTGTATGAATTGTAAATGTTGTCATCATAAAACCTCTTTTCATGTTGTTGAAATCTAGTCTATCACAGATTCTATACCTTGTATAATATATATTTTAAATTACACTGATAGAAATTTTTTATGAAAGCAAAAAAAATCACACGAGCTGTGTGATTTCATTATTTGTCAAAATACTTTTTAGTTTCAGCAATAACGACCGGCGACAAGACTAAGAGGGCAATCAAGTTTGGCAGAGCCATCAAGGCATTGACAATATCTGCGATAATCCAAACCATATCCAACTCGATAAATCCTCCCAACAAAACCATGAGTACAAAAACCACACGGTAGAGCCAGATAAAACGAACCCCAAAGAGAAACTCGAAACAGCGTTCTCCATAGTAGTTCCAACCTAGAATCGTTGTAAAGGCAAAAAGTACAAGGAAGATGGTCAAAAGGGCAGGTCCAAAGTGTGAAAAGACTGTTGAGAAGGCTGACTGAGTCAGGGCAACCCCATTTAAGTCGCCACTCCAAACACCAGTCACCAAGATGGTTAAACCAGTCAAAGTACAGATAATGAGGGTGTCAATAAAGGTTCCTGTCATGGAAATCAAGCCTTGCTCTACCGGTTCATTTGTCTTAGCCGCAGCCGCTGCAATGGGAGCAGAACCCAGACCAGATTCGTTTGAGAACACACCACGCGCCACACCATTTTGGATAGCCATCCGAATGCTAGCACCGGCAAATCCACCTACCGCAGCAACAGGACTAAAAGCGGATGTCAAGATTAAAGCGATTGTGGCAGGAATCTTCCCAATATTAAAGAAAATAACTGTAAGAGTTCCCAAAATATAGATGATAGCCATAAAAGGAACAACGGTAGTTGAAACCTTAGAGATGGACTTGAGTCCACCAAAGACTGCAATCGCTACAAATACAGACAAAACAAGAGCCGTGATAGCTGGCGAAATAGTCGTCGTATTTTGGATAGATTCTGTAATCGAGTTGACTTGGGTAAAGGTCCCGATTCCCAGTAAAGCTACTAGCACACCTGCTAGGGCAAAGAAGATGGCAAGTGGTCGCCACTTTTCTCCCATCCCTAGAAGGATATAATGCATGGGACCTCCCGCTACTGCACCATGGTCATCCTTGGTACGGTATTTGATAGCCAAGAGTCCTTCCGCATACTTGGTAGCCATCCCAAAGAAAGCCGCCATCCACATCCAAAAGAGGGCTCCTGGTCCACCGACCTTGATAGCCGTCGCCACCCCGATAATATTTCCCGTACCAACTGTCGCTGCTAGTGCTGTACACAAGGCCGCAAAACTGGATACATCGCCATGCCCCTTGTCCTTAGTAAAAATAAGCTGGAAAGCCTTGGGCAGACGCAAAACCTGCAAAAGTCCTAGACGAGCAGTTAGGTAAATCCCTGTTCCGACCAATAAAATCAAAAGGGGTGGGCCCCAAGCAAAAGCATCGATTGATTTAAGCAATTCTAACATTTCCTTCTCCTATCTTTTCAACCCCAAAAGAAAGAGCACATGCAAGATACATGTACTCTGGAATGCTTAGATAAATGCTAAAAAGCGGTCTATCCTAGCTCTGTCCTTTTACCTGAGAGTTTGAGCAGTTGCCTGCCTTGCCCCTTCGGTGCCTTTACGGTCTCTCCAGAGTTCCGTCCATTTACAGTCATGGAAAATCAAACGATTCCCCACTTCTATTAAACTTCATTCGGTGTTGGTATTTAATTGATTCTTATTTTACAAAAAATGTTGGCTTTTGTCAATGTGTTTTGGGAAATTCTTATTTGACTCTGCAGAAGAAAGATTGGGCATTCCCATGTGCTTGGGGTGCTATTAATTAAATAAATCTGTTTCACTCTTATTCCACACGGTATAAGAATTGTTCTGGCTTATTATGTACTGGAAATGAAGCACGATAGATGATTCTATCTTTACTTATATCCGAAGCGTCTGATATTAATCCATCCATTGATGTCTCATCAGGTATTCTAATCTCTATGAGCTTTCCGAGGGGAATCTTGAGCGAGTTCTAATGCTTTTGGTTTTCCAAGCGCAAAATTTGCAATATCATCAAAGATATCTTCTGACCAGTCGTCAATTTTTTGATAAATTTCTCCGTCGTCATCTAAATCGAACGAAATATAAAAATAGTGCGTCTTATCATCCATATCTGATATAAAATACTCTGTATTACTTGCTACCATAATCCCCTTTAATAAATTGGTTTATTATCAATCACTAAATCAGTATACCTAGAGCAATCACTATAATGAATGTCTATTTTATCAACAATAGAGGCAAAATCTAAATCACTAACCGAGTCAAATTCATCTGTCTCCAAACCAGTATTTAAAACAAATCGATAATCATTAAAGTCATAAAAATCAGGTTCTGACGAAGATGTTAAATTCACCATAATTCGAGATGCTTTCGCTAATAAACAAATATACTGAAAATCCCTATCAATATAGATAGTTTGGTTGTTTGGATGAGCCATGATAAAGTGTTGATTCGGTGTAATCATGATAAGATTTTCCAAGTAATCAGCAATTTCAGGAAATTCTGATTGCGGAAAGATATGATGCGCTTGGGTTGCTTTAACTTGTTCTGTGACCTGATGAATTTCGGAAACACCATTACGCCATTTATCGTTAAATCGTCTAACTTGGCGTTTCGCCTTATCAACCACATATTTCGCAAGAGCCTTGGCTTGATGCTGCTCAGCAGTCAAACTATATTCTACTCTCGTTTCGCTTTTTTCTTTACCAGATAGTTCATCTCGCCAATTTACTCGGTTATACTGCAAATCACTTAGAGTGATTATATTTTTTGAAATCATCCCTCGAATAGTTCCCTGCTTCTTTAATTTGAAAGCCAGTGGGTTTAAGATTTTAGTGAAAATTCGTCCGCACTCTACATCACCATTTATAGGCGTATTATCAATAGTAAACTGAATAAAGGCGTCACGAAGTCGCTTGTAAGCATCCTTAGTCTGCTCTTCAAAAAATCTCTCAAATTCAGAGTAAAGTCCACTATCCGATAAGACTTTCTGGATATATAAGAAAAGGAAGTTTAAAGCATTAGTTGGTCGAAGCGCAATATACTCTAACAACTTAAAATTATTAACCTGATAAAAATAGCGAGTTCCTGCTTTTCGCACACTTAAAATATGGCTATATCCCAATAACTTAATCGGCTGACCAAAATATTTATCATATTCATTACTTGCCTTTTTGGACTCAGTGTCAGGTTTAGTGAAAATTTCTAAAACATTATCTCGAGTATAATCGTTGTGCCAAACATCAGAAACAGTAAATTCTTTAGTTGTATCTTCTCCAACATATTCTAAGATACAATCTGCAATAATTGAAAGTACGTCATAGGTACATTTTTGGTCTATCCATCGAGCATCATTAGTTTTTCTAATATCATAATCAAATTGTGATAAAAATTGTTCAATATTCATAGATTAAATCCCTCTTTAAATATCCTAATAAATCTATCAACCTTCAATCTCTTATTCAGTAGCAAATTTTCTAACTTTACACAGACGGTCTCTATCGACGGAGGTGAGACAAACTCACTATAACCACCTGTTTGTGAAACACTAAAATTATAATCCGAAATCAAGTGGTTAATAAATTCATTTGAATTAATCCTTGCTACTACTCCATGAGTAGGACGACCTGCTGAGCTGGCGACACTTAAAGATTGAGACAAATTTCTTAAGCTTGATTCATCTTCGAGATAATGAATGCGACATTCTCTGGCCCATGCACCATCAACATAATTACCTTCTATTCGTATTTCTATAGACCGATCATAATTAGAATAAGGCAAGCCATTATAACTTTGATAATGACGATTATTAGTCAAAAAACCTAATACATAAACATACTCTTCTAGTGTCGCAAAAGAAATCCCAGAAACTCCCCACCGTGGATTATTTGTTCTAAAATCAATTCTCATTTTAATTTCTCCTTTTATTTTTTTAAAGCTCCGAACCAATAGCTACTGGTTTTATCGATATTCAATGAGCGAGTCTGATAATTTCTGGCAATTTGATAAAATTCTCTATACTCATTTGTCGAAAAATATGACCGCTGTTGCTCTGTTAATGAAATATTTTTCTTAGGAATAAGAATTGCCAACGAGCCGTTTGTTACGACACCAGTTGGCTTTTTCATAACTCTTGGTTTATAGCTCATATTAGGTGTCAAATAAACCGAATCATCATTGATATATTTAAATGTAGCCATTTTGCTTACATTTTTTCGAGAAATATAAGCATCATAGTTTGGTATATCGATAATCTTTTTGGCATCATCACTAATATTTCGAGATTTCAAAACTCGAATATCATCATTATCATTTGGCTGAAACTCAGAATTTGAATTTGTGATTTGCCTATCTCTAAAAACATCAAAAATTCCAAAATTCATCTTAGAAAATACTTCGTCAAATTGAGCATTACGATAAATTACCCAGTATGGAAGGTCTTTTGAAAAAATATAGTTCTTACTCTGATGGTAGGTTATATTTCTAGTAAGAGATCTAACTTTTACACTATCAGCTTTATCTTTAATAGTCTTAATCGCTAAATTTATCGTCTCAACCAAAACACCTTTAAATCCCTTTTCTCCAAAATCTACAATGCCATAAACGTCGTATTCCTCTAAAAACAGTCGAGTTTTATAGTATTCAGGGGTGTTTAGTATATTCTTAGGCATAATCATAGAAATATAATCAGCAGAACGAACAGCTTTTTCAAGGAAGAATTCCGCAAGATTAGTTGCTTCATCATTGAAATTATTTTTTTTATAGGATGCAGATTCTTTAGCATTAAGTTTTGTAAAAGGAGGATTGCCGATAATTAAATCAACCTTATCGTGCTCAAAAGCCATATAGTCCGAATGAACATAGTTAATATGAACGTTTGATGGCGTATTATCATAAAGTAATTTTAACAATTCAAGCACATCCTTATCAACATCAACAATAGTCAAATTAATTTGTTTATCTGCATATTTGTGAAAGATAAAAGGTAAAAAATTACCTGAACCTACCGATGGTTCGATAATCGAAATGTTACTTTTTTCAAAATCAGGGAGGTCTTCTAAAATCTCTTGAATGATGAATTTATTAGTAAAGTAGGCTGAATTGTTTTGACGCTTAGAGTTAGCCAATTCAATAATTGAAGACAGTGTTGAGAGCGAGAATTTATTTCTACTTTTCAATACGAATGACTTTAAAACTTCAAAACTATCCAACCCCTTATCACTAATCAACTTTTTTACATCAGCTTCCGAAAGAGAAACTTTACTCAGAAAGTCATTTATCTTTTTAGCTATATTTTGAAAAATCACTGTAGGAACCGCTTCGCCTATACTTTGACGAATATTCATTTCTTCTTTTTTAGATAACTTCCGTTTCTCGTCATAAGTCAGACTATTTAGTTCCTCCAATTCCTTGTCAATCCATCTAAATTGGTCAGGAATTGTCATTAGTTTCATCAACTCTCTGATAGAAAATACACGGTCTTGAGTTGGGTGTACCGTATTTTGACTAGCCATTTGGTCGTTTCGAGTATGGATACAGGCAGCAACTTTATCGTAAACTTGGCGAGTATATTTATCTGAATTCTTGGACTGATTAATAACTAACTTTCCATCAACTATTTTGTGAGGTTTCTTAGTATCGTCCTCATTATCAAAAGCACTCTTCCCCTGCTCAACATCATGAATCCAAGAACGCATATGTTCAGGGTATGTCCTAAAACTATGGTAAAAATCCTGCTGACTATATTGTCCCCAATCTAATTCTTCCATATCACCAATAATATCGAATAGTGATTTTTCTTCTACATACTCTGGAAACAGCTCACTTGGGACAATTTGGTTAACTAATTGCTTATCAACACCAATCACCAATGTCCTTGGTCGTGAAGAGTTGGAACCGTAATTTTTAAAATTAAGGATGCGATGCTCGAAGATATAAGTCTCCCCTAACTCTTCAGCAATCATATCTCCAATTGCAATAACTTCTCCATTTTTCGAAAGACATCCTGTTTTCCAAAATGCTGCAACATTCTCAAAAATAAAAAATCTTGGTTTAATAGTCTTTACAATTTCAACGCTCTCATTTACGAGACTATTTCGATTGATTTCATCAGATTTCTTATTATGGTTCGCAACACTCATTCCCTGACAAGGAGGAGTAGCAACAACAACATCAACTCGGTCATTGCCCATTTTTTTCCATCTTTTAATTTCATTGTAAATTTTTTGTTTTATATCGTTTTCTTTGATATCACCAGAAATATAACCTGTCTCAAAATGGCATTTTTGATTATTTTTCTGAATAGCTAATCGACGCTCCACAATTTCATTGGTAGCAATACATTCAAAATTTTCTAACTTAAAGCCATAGCACCCAACTCCAGCAGATGAAAATAGGCTAATATAGGTTGGTTTATTTTTTATCATTATTTTTCCTCTCGTACAAACTCAACGACGTCTTCAATTTGACAATCTAACTCTTTACAAATTTTATCAACCATCCTCAAGCTAATAAACTTATTTTTTCCCATATTAGCAAGAGTAGCTGAATTCATTCCTGTTATATTTTTCAAATCAGTCTTTGTCATACTTTTATCTATCAGTAATTTCCAAAGTTTATTGTAGGTTATTGCCATAGTCTTAACATTTACTTTCTTAAAGGTTGTCTTTAATTAATTATAGCACACTACATAAGTATTTCCTAAAATAAAATTAAACAAAAAACTCTTGAATCTTTTGCTCAAGAAAGTTATCTCTCTGAGAGAATCAACTTAACTTGAAAGGAGATTTTTATGGAAAAAAAAAAAAGCTTGAGGAACCACATTGAACTGCACCCCAAAAGTTAGACAGAAAAAATCTAACTTTTGGGGTGTTTTTATTATGAAATTAACTTATGATGAT